>WRKE01000277.1 GCA_009778235.1 Pseudomonadota bacterium | reverse complement strand
AATCTTTTTCACCGGAAAATGCTTTTGGCCCAACCGCATAACAGCGTGAATTGAAGATATATTTTATAAAAATACCAACCTCCGCCCAAACGGGCTGGCCCAACTGGCACGGAAGGTGAATAAAGATGGCAACGAAAACGTTCCTTAAAATCTTTTCTTTACCAAACAGATCATTCATCAAGCAGATCATTCACAGGAGGGATTATGAACAGGTTATGGAAGGGCGTATTGGCCGCAGTGGCCGCAGTTGGCTTATTGGCAGGGAGTGCGATGGCAGCCTCTCTCAACCCCAACAGTTTTGCTATTACCGGTGACGTCGCATATAATTGCATAGGAGATGGTACCGGGACCATGTCATTGAGCAATGTCACGATTGATACAGCTAACCCCGCAGCTTCTAATGGGTGGTTGGTCGGCAAAACTATAGAATTTAACCCCGTATTTACCTTTACAAGTGTCACAAATGACAGCATAACCTTTGCCGACTCCGTGTATAGCTTTATTATTTATGATGGGGATCATAACGTTGTACTCTCAGCCGATTTAGCCTTGGCTGGGATCACTCCTTTTCATTTTGCGCTCCCCGGAGGAGGCGCCATCGACGGCGCGGTTGGGAATCCGATGGTTCAAGTCAATCTCAGTAACATTTGGGTTGCAGATCCGGCCGCAGCTTCTATTCTGGCTTTACTCGATCAAAGCGACGCAGGAATCTTGACCCTGTCATTTGACGTGGCTGGTAACTTCGTAGATTATCTCAACACCGCTGGCCAAGAAGACTTGACCTTTTCAGGTACCGTTAGAGCCGTACCCGAACCAGCCACCATGCTGATGTTCGGCGCCGGCCTGATCGGTCTGGCAGGCGTAGCTCGCCGGAGAAGCAACTAAGCTGAACACTCTCCATCGCACCACCCAAGCCCGGCAGAACCCTGCCGGGCTTTTTTTATTTTCACCTTTTGATCGTCGCCATGCGCCTGCGGCAAAGCCTTGGGGTTCGCACCGCTCACCCATGGAACCGGCTGCATTCCGGATGACATGGTCACGGCAGGAACCTTGCGTAGGGGCGACCGTCCCCGGTCGCCCGCTTCCGGTCGAACAAGGCCCGTTTACAGTCGAATGACAGGGCGTAGGATGGGTAGAGCGAAGCGAAACCCATCATTCAATTCTGCCGGCGGAAATTTCAGCCCTGGTCTCCTGCCGGTGGGGCGTTCTTTTCTTTGGGTGCCCAAAGAAAAGAACCAAAAGAAACGGCAGCCGAGCCGCCCGGACTACCCCGGTCAACGGACTCCGCAACCGGCGGGGCGAGAACTCGCTGCGCTCGAACAGTTCGCCCCTTCTCCCGGTTGCGGAGCCCGTCGCCCGGCCGGGCGCCAACGGCTTTTCGCCCGCTCAAGCCTCATCAAGATATGAATGATCGTTCCTCACGCTTAAGCGTGGAAACCGTCGTCATTGACAAGGAGTACCGTGCGCATTCGCTCCGCTCAGTGCAGGTTTCGCAATCTGAGAAAGCTGAATTTTGTATAGGACCACGTCACCTTTTGATCGTTGCTGCGGCAAAACCTTAGGGTTCGCACCGCTCACCATCGAACCGGTTTCATTCCGGATGACATGGTCACGGCAGGAACCTTGCGTAGGGGCGACCGGGGACGGTCGCCCCTACTCTCCTCCATCCTTGTCAAAAACAAATTCCGCCTTGCCCTGCTGGCGCCGCGTCCAATTCAGGCTGGCCTGGATGGGACCATAGCTGATCAACCGATCAAGCAGGCACCGGCATTTCAGGCTGAAAACGACTTTCCCCTGTTCAAGCGAGGGCCGGCATGCTACAAATAGCTATCTGTTCTTCTTCATGGTTTTTTTACTTTGCCAGGCATGTTCGACGCGATCCATTCCATCCGCTGGCGGGATATCGTGGATATCCTCATCGTCGCCTACGTCATCTACCGGACCATGCTGCTCATCCGCGGCACCCGGGCGGTACAGATGCTGGTCGGCATTGCCCTCATCATCAGCATCTATGTCCTGGCGGGCAAGTTCGAACTGCATACCCTCCATTGGCTGCTCAAGACCTTTCTCGGCTCGATCCTGCTGGTGCTGGTCATCCTTTTTCAGACCGATATCCGCCGCGCCCTCACCCAGATGGGCAAGACGCCCTTTCTACACAAAACCAATAACGAGACCGAGAAGGATATCGACGAGATTGTCCGCGCCGCCACCTACATGGCCAAACGGAGGATCGGCGCCCTGATAGTCATCGAGCGCGACACCGGCCTGCGCGACCTGGTCGCCACCGGCCACCGCTTGGATGCCCGCCTGCGGCACGAGCTGCTGGTGGCCATTTTCCTCCCCGCCTCCCCCATGCACGACGGCGGGGTGGTCATCCACCGGGGCCGCATCCATTCCTCCGGCTGCCTGCTCCCTTTGTCGCAGAACCAACGCATCGACAAACGCTACGGAACCCGCCACCGCGCGGCCCTCGGCCTGTCCGAGGAGACCGACGCCATCATCATCGTGGTTTCCGAGGAAACCCGGGAAATCTCCCTGGTGCAGCACGGCCGGATCACCCCGTTCCACGACGACAAATCGCTGACCGCCACCCTCAAGCAACTACTGGTTCCGAGCGCCACCGCCGGCGGCTGGCTCTCCTGGCTGACCCGGTTACGGACCCAGCATGCCTGATCTCCCGTTTATCACCAAGCACTGGCTGCTCAAGCTCCTGTCCCTGCTCATCAGCGCCAGTCTCTGGTATTTCGTCGTCGCCGAGGACCGCCTGGACATGACCGTCACCATCCCCCTTGAACTTCGCAATCTTCCGTCCCATTTGATTATCGGCAATCAGTACAAGAAGGACATCGAAGTGGTGGTGAGCGGCCCGCGGCGGCTGATCCAGGAGATGCGGCAGCAGAACATTTCCCGGCCAATCGATCTGAGCAAGGCCGAGCCCGGCCCTCTGGTGGTGAAAAACGACGAGGACTCCATTCCTCTGCCAAGCGGCATCACGGTGCAGCGGGTGCAGCCGGACAACATCACCCTGCTGATTGACCGGCTGGCCCGCAAGGATTTCCCCATTGTTCCGGTGACCAAAGGCAAACCAGCCACCGGCTTCGCGGTGGAAAGCCTGACCCTCAAACCATCGCAAATCACCGTGAGCGGGCCCCAGGCCGTCCTGGAAAAAGAAAACACGCTGAACACCACGGTGATCAACTTAGATGGGCTCGACCGATCCGACACCTTTCAGGTGCGCCTCAACCTCAGCGAGGCCCTGCTCAACCTGATCGGCGAAACCGTGATCGAGGCCAACCTTACCCTCAGGGAAACCATGCTGAAGAAAACCGTGCGCGGCATCCCGATCAATGGCAAAGACATCGGCGCCACCGCCAAATTCTCCCCGGCCACGGTCGCGGTCGAGGCGGAAATTCCGGAGCCGCTTGTCCAGAGCACCCCGGAATTGCCCCTCTTGTTCCGGGCCACGGCCGGGCCGCCCACGGAAAAGGGCGACAACGAGGTCTTGGTGCAGGTTCGTGGCGTCACTCTTCCGGACCACCGCCCCATTGTCATTCTTTCCGTCACCCCCGACAAGGTACGGCTGCTCCCCTGACCATGCTTTTTTGTTCTCCCCCAAGAATCCGTTTTCCTCTCAACCCTGACAGGACCCATCCATGAAAAAACTCTTCGGAACCGACGGCGTACGCGGTGTGGCCAATATCTATCCCATGACCTCGGAAATCGCCATGCAGATAGGCCGGGCCATTGCCTTCATCGTCAAGAACCGAGTGAAGGGCAACACCATTGTTATCGGCAAAGACACACGGCTTTCCGGCTACATGATCGAAAACGCCCTGGCCGCCGGCATCTGCTCCATGGGGGTCAACGTCCAACTGGTCGGCCCCCTGCCCACCCCGGGCATCGCCTTTATCACCACCTCGATGCGGGCCGACGCCGGGGTGGTGATCTCGGCCTCGCACAATCCCTTTCAAGACAATGGCATCAAGATCTTTTCCGGCGACGGTTTTAAATTGCCCGACGAGCTGGAGGCCGACATCGAGGATTTGATCTTCTCGCAGAAAATGGCCGCGCTCCGGCCGGTGGCCGACGAGGTCGGCAAGGCCTCGCGGATCGAGGATGCCGCCGGCCGCTACATCGTCTACCTGAAGAACACCTTTCCCAAAGACTATGTGCTCGACGATTTCCACATCGTCCTCGACTGCGCCCATGGCGCCACCTACAAGGTTGCACCCCACGTCTTCGCGGAGTTGGGCGCCAAGGTGACCACCATCGGCGTCGCCCCGGACGGCAAGAATATCAACCACGAATGCGGCGCCCTGCATCCGGAGCTGATGGCCGCCAAGGTCAAACAGTTGGGGGCCGATATCGGCTTGGCCCTGGATGGTGACGGCGACCGGCTGATCGTCTGCGACGAGCACGGCAACATTGTCGACGGCGACCATATCATGGCCATCTGCGCCAACGAACTGATGCACCGCCGCAAGCTGAAGAAAAAGACCCTGGTTGCCACGGTGATGAGCAACATGGGCCTGGAGCAGGCCATGCACGCCATGGGCGGCCTGATGGTGCGCACCCAGGTGGGCGACCGTTACGTGGTCGAGGCCATGCGGGCCAAGGGCTACAACTTCGGGGGCGAGCAATCAGGCCACCTGGTCTTCCTCGACCACAACACCACCGGCGACGGCACCCTGGCGGCCCTGCAGTTGCTGGCGATCATGATCAAGAAAAACAAACCCCTTTCCGAATTGGCCACGATCATGTCCACCTTCCCCCAGGTGTTGAGGAACGTGCGCATGGCCTCGAGCGTAGCGCCAGAACACATCCCCGGCTTTGCCGAGGCGCTGGCCAGGGCGAGAGTCCAATTGGGCGCCAGCGGCCGCATCCTGGTCCGTGCTTCGGGCACCGAACCGGTGATCCGGGTGATGACCGAGGGTGAGGACGAGCAGGAAATCACCGCCATCGCCCATGACCTGTGCGAGGTCATCCGCAAGGCGGATCGGGGATAGACGCGGCGCGGCGCATTGCCCCGCATATGGAAGTCGCGGTCAACCGTTCAAGAAGCTTTCAGACTTTCATCTCGGGTATGGAAGCGATGCTCCCATGATATCATTTCCTATTTTTAATGAAAAAAATATTCTTATTTTTTTCATTAAAAATCAATATGTTCCTATCGTGACCCACTGCATTGCCAAGAGGAAATAGTATGAGCCAAGAATAAAGACCAGGCAAGGAAAACAAAAAAAGCCGTCTTCTTCGCGAAGACGGCTTTTTTGTTTGTTGCGGAAGGAGCCAGGGACAGCCTATTTTTTGGCCTGCGCCATCGCCTTCTTAAAGCCCTCGACCGAACCGGCGATCACCTTCTCGTCGATGCAGAACGACAGGCGGAAATAGCCGGGCAAGCCGAAACCGCGGCCCGGCACGGCCAGGATTTTCTGCTCGGCCAGCAGGCGGCAGAATTCGACATCATCAATCGGCGACTTGGGGAAGAGGTAAAAGGCTCCCTTGGGACGGACATAGGTCAAGCCCGCCTCGTCCAGCACCTTGCAGAACACCTCCAGCCGCCGGGCATAGACCGAGCTGTCCGACGACACGTCCTGCAACTGCGCCACGGCCCGCTGCATCAAGGCCGGGGCATTGACGAAACCGAGAATGCGGTTAGCCAGAGTCAGCGCCCCGATCACCTCCGCCTTGCCGGCCATGGCGGGATGAACGGCGAGATAGCCGATGCGCTCGCCGGGCAGGGCCAGCTCCTTCGAATAGGAGGAGGCGATGATGGCGTTGGTGGTGGTGGGCATCAACGGCGGCACGGTGTGGCCGTCGAAGACGATGTTGCGGTAGGGCTCGTCGGACACCAGAAAGATGGTCGTGCCCAACCGCTTGCCCGCCGCGTCAAGCATCTGGCCGAGCTGGCCGAGCGAGGCCGCCGAATAGATCTGGCCGGTGGGATTGTGGGGCGAGTTGACCAGCACAACCTTGGTCTTGGGGCTCAGCGCCGCCTCGATCGCCGCCAGGTCGAGGTTGAAGTCCTGGTCCGTGGGCACGATCTTGGGCACACCGCCGTGGTTGTCGATATAGAATGTATATTCGACGAAAAAAGGCGCAAGGATGATCACCTCGTCGCCGGGATCGAGCAAGGCCTTGAAAATCAGGTTCAGTCCGCCGGCGGCGCCGCAGGTCATGAGGATGTCATTGGCCTCAAAGGCAACGCCCTGCTCAGCCCCGAGCCGCTTGGCCAGGGCCTCACGGACAAAGGGAAAGCCCGCGTTGGGCATGTAGCCATGCACCCCCGGCTGCTCATTGGCGGCCAGTTCACGGAGCACGGTATAAAATTTGGCCGGCGGCGGCACATCGGGGTTGCCGATGCTGAAATCAAACACCTTGTCAGCGCCGAACTCTGCCTTCATCCGGGCCCCTTCCTCAAACATCTTCCGGATCCAGGAGGATTGCTCCGTAAATGCCCGCATCTTCTTAGCCACACCGCTCATTGCTCGCCCTCTCTCGTTTAGGTTGGTGGGACGTACGCCATCGAAACGCCGCTGATTTGAGCCGCTGCCTCTCCCGCTGTCCGCCACAGCTATCTGCCGCCCGCGAACTTCTTCTCGAAATAGCCGTACGCCACGTTGATTTCCTTCATCTTCTCCTCGGCCACCTGCTTGAACTCCTCGCCCAGATGGCCGACCTTGTCCGGATGGTACTGCATGGACAATTTCCGGTACGCCTTCTTTATTTCGGCGAAATCGGCGCCGGGCTCCAGGCCGAGCACCGCGTAGTACTGCTCCTCCAACTGGCCGGCGCTGGCGGCCTCCTGCCGCTGGCGGTACATGTACTTGGCCTCGATGGTCCGCTGATCATAGACCGAAATCTGCAGGATCCGGGCGACCTCGCGGGCCAGGCGCAGTTCATCGGCGGCCGGCGGCTGCTTGGTATGGACGAGCTGGTAGATGAGCTCCAGGAGGATCAGCCGGGGTTCATAGGCAAATGTGTTGCGGAACTCCTCCAGCAGATAACGCAGGTCCGTGGGATTTCCCCGCGCCTCCTTGACCAGTTGCTTGACCCAGTACATCCGCTCCTGATTGTAGCGGAGATGGTACTGGAAAAAATTGAGGATGGCGCTTAATTCCGCCCGGGTGAAATGGCCGTCGACCTGGGCGATTTTCACCAGGATGTTGACCAGCAAAAAGACAAAGCGGTTGTGGCTTTCGGTCTGCGAGGCCTGGTACTGGACGACCTTCCGGCGCATGTAATAGGTAAAGCCCCAGAAGGCGGCGAACAGCACCAGCACCCCGGCCAAGCCGGAATAGAGCAGAAAGCCGAACAGGTTGAGCAGGCCCGGAGCCCCGCCGGTGACCAGGGCCACGATGGCGAGAATCAGCAGACAACCGCCACAGCCCAGTTGATTTTGTTGTCGGTAATACTCCAAATCAGATTTCCTAAAAAATTAAAAGATAGGCTCGCGTGGCCACCCGACGGCAAAGCGGGCCTGATAGCGCGATCATTTGCATGGGGGCGGCCCTGGCCAGAATCCCGCGCCACAATCAGAAACGGTTGAAAGTCTGTCAATTACCATGGCGGCAAATTACTGTGCAAATTAAAAAAACAAAAATCAGGCCGCCGCCGGGAAAAGCAAAATCGGATCAGCTCATTGGCCTCAAACCAGCTTGTCGTCCCTGACGATCAGGACGCTGCATGGCGCCCTGTCGATCAGACCCTTGGCCGCCGAACTTCCCAGTAACCGCCGCAGCCCGGTAACATAGCGATGCCCCATGACAACCAGGTCGGCCTCTAAGCTTTGGGCCAGCAGCGCGATCTGCTCGATGACCGAACCTTCCAGAAAATGGCATTGCGACCTAATACCCATGGCGGCGAGTTCTTTTTGCGCCTCTTCCAGCGGCCTTTTGCTTTCCGCTGCCAGGGTTTCAAAAATTTCCGGGCTCGGTCCAGGCACCTTGGCCTCACTCAACTGACCGATATCATACACGGAAACCAGGTGGAGCCTGGCGGAAAAACGGCGGGTTATCTCCGCCGCATGGAGCAGGACTCCACCCCTTTGGGCAGAGGCATCAACGGCAACGAGAATGGTGTCGAACATCGGTGATTACCTATTTTGCTGATTTCAAGTACGTCGGTTGACGTGCCTGGGTTGGCCGAGACGGCTGTTTCACCCGCATGTACCAGGTGGGAAAAAGCGCCACAAAAAATATGATGGCCACAAACAAAAAACTCTCGCGAAAGCCCATAACATTGGCCTGGGCCGCGATCATGTGCGACAAGAAGCGTTTGCCCTCTTCGGCGGCGACATGGCCGGCCACCCCGGCCCGGTCAAGGGCCACGGCCAGCTGGTGCATGAGGGTGGAGGCGGCGTGGCCGCCTGTTTGCATGGCGTTGAGTTCATGCGCATAAAAAGTTGTCTCCCGCTCCAGATAGACCGAGAGAACATCAACCCCGATCGCGCCACCCAATTGACGGATAAAATTGATCGCCCCGGCTCCGTCGCTGATCAGATGATGATCCAACACCCTGAGCGCACCACTATTGAGGGACGGCAGGATGAACCCCAAACCAATTCGCCCGATCACGACGTACCAGGCAAAGGTCCAGAATGCGATATCCGTGTCGACGTAACTCATGAGATAGCTGGAGACCGCAAACAAAGCCATCCCCACAAAAATCAGGAGATACGGTGGAAACCGGTCGCTTAATCGTCCGGCCAGGGGAAAGACAAGACCCAACGCGATACCGGCGGGCATCAGGAGAAGTCCTGATTCGGTCGGGGTATACCCTTGGATCGTCTGGACAAAAAGCGGCACCAGATAGGTGGAGCCATAGACCCCCATACCCAGAATGAACCCGACGACCGAGGCGGCGACAAATCGCGAGTTGTAGTACACGTCAAGGGCGAGCAGCGGGGTTGCGGTGCGCCGTTCCTGTACCACGAAGGCACACATGGTGACTGCTGCCAGGCAGAACGCCCCTTGCACGAAGGCCGAATCCCAGCCCATACGCTGCCCATTGGACAGGCCCGCGAGAAAGGTGGCGGTACTCACCGACAACAGGATGAAGCCGAGCCAATCGAAGGGGGGCCGTTTACTTTCCGTGGCCGTCCCCAGAAACATCGAAGACAACACGAGACCCGCGGCACAAAACGGCAGGCCAAGAAAAAACACATAGTGCCATGAGTAGTTGTCAACGAGCATGCCACCGACAGTGGGACCAAGTGCCGGGGCCAAGATGACCCCCATGCCGTAAAGCCCCATGGCGGAACCACGCCGGTTGGGCGGGAAAACCTGGAACATGGCCACCATGCCCAGAGGCTGGGCCAACCCAGCGGCGGCGCCTTGGATTATCCGGGCAACAATCAAGATAATATCGTTGGTGCTGAACGCTCCCAGGAGAGAACCAATCACGAAGGCGATGAGCGATATATTGTAGGCCCCCCGGCTCCCGAATGCTTTGACCGCCCACGTTGCCGCCAGCATGGCGGCGGTCATCGAGGCGAGAAAAGCCGTTGACAGCCATTGGACCTGATCCTGGCCCATGCCGAACTCGCCCATGATGTCGGGCATCGCCACGTTGACGATGGTGGCTGAGGCTATCATCGCTATAAGCCCCATCAGGACCGTCAACGAAACGTACCACTTGTACGCGCCACCGTAGCGGGCGGCCAGTTCTTCGGCCGTCACCTGAGCCACTGTACACCTCGATAGCCTGTGAACAAGCGCATCACCATCCCCCGCCCAGCGATCTGAACAAACGGACAGCGGAGCGGGCGGCATCGGCCTGGGCGCGGGGCAGTTCGCTTTCCGCGACAAGCAGTTGCCTGTCGGCATCCAACACATCGGTCAGGGGAATCATTCCGGCACGATAGGCTGTTTTCGAGTCCTCGTAGACCTGGGTCAAGGCATTGATCTGTTCCGTCACATTTTGACGGTAGGCTTCAAGCTGCACGAGCGAGACACAGGCGTTCTCGACATCTTCGGCGGCACGCAAGACTACCTGCCGGTAGCGGATAAGCGCTTCACGGGTCGCGGCATCGGCCTGGGCGACTTCCGCGTCAACCCGGCCGAAATCGAACAGCCGCCAGCGCAGACCCATAGCTGCAATTGGTTGAAATGTATCATTTTTGAACAGATGGCTGGCAACATAGCTTTCATATCCCAACAGACCAGACAAGGAGATTGTCGGATAATAGCCGGCAAGAGCGGCCCCGATCCGCGCGTTGGCAGCGGCCAAGCTCCGTTCGGCGACAATGACATCCGGACGACGGCGCAAAAAATCAGAAGACTGCGCGGTTATTCGCGGCACCGCGGGGACGGCTGCAGGAACGCTCAACTCACCGGCATAGGTTCCTGGTTGTACCCCCATAAGGACATCAATGCGATTCAACTGCGCTTCAAGATCGATCCGCAACAGCGCTCCCGCCCCTTGGGTATGGGCCAGCAATGCTTTACCCTGCGCCACTTCCCGGTCGGTGGCCAGGCCATGATCCCTCTGCTCCTTCAACATTGCCAGCAAGTCGGTCTCATTGGCAATCCGGGCTTCAATGGCCTGCAATTGCGCCTGATCCCCGCGAATCCTGAAATAGGTATCGGCAGCCTCTGCCGCGACCGAGATTCGTACCCCCGTGTGCATCGCCTCGGCGGCACCGGCCATGGCCAATGCCGATTCTTCCTGACGCCTGAGCCCACCGAACAGGTCGATTTCCCAAGAGGCGCTGAGTCCAACGTTGTACAGTTCCATGTACCGTGGGAAACCGGCTGTATTGGCGACGGCTGCGAGCGGGTCTTCAAGCGACGCGTGCTCGTACGCGGCTTGAGCGTTGGCATCAAGAACAGGCAGCAGTTTCGCGCCCGATGCCTTGGCAACGGCGCGCGCCTGGGCAACCCGCTCCAGCGAGGCCTGCATATCCAGGTTTTGTTTGAAGACCCGCTCGATAATCCGGGCCAATTGCGGATCATTAAATCCCATCCACCACTGGTCGAGCTGGACCTCTCCCTGGGCGGATGAGCGGGAAGCCACGGCCTCGGCATTGTGCAATGGGCCGAGTTCCACCTCGGGCTTGACATAATCGGGCCCCACCGTGCAACCGGTCAGGGCGGTCATGGCCACCGGCAAAAGCGCACCCCGAATAATCTTTGCCAGGCCGCGCCCCCGCAAGGAGGTGGGACCGCACTCGGAATGCGCCTGGTCAACGCTGAATCGTTTCAATGTCCACCTCAACCATCATGCCCGGACGCAGGGGGTTGTCATCCGGTTGTTCGATGGCAATTCGCACCGGCACTCGCTGGGTGATCTTGGTGAAATTGCCGGAAGGATTGGGACTTGGCAGCAGGGCGAATTCACCGGAGGCCGCGTTGCCGATCCGTTCGATGCGGCCGGTGAAACGGCGATCCGGGTAGGCGTCGACACTGACCTCAACCACTTGCCCCGGCCGCAGACGGCTGAGCTTGGTCTCCTTGATCTCCGCCTCGATCCATACTTTTTTGGGGTCGTGGATAATAAACAACCGCTGGCCGGGAATAACATATTCTCCCGGCTGGACAAATTTCTGATCCACGATCCCGTTGATCGGGCTACGCACCCGCCGGTCAGCCACATCGATCTCCTGCTTGCGGATCTGGGACTCCACCTGGGCCGCTTC
>WRKE01000276.1 GCA_009778235.1 Pseudomonadota bacterium | reverse complement strand
CCCTTCTATCCATCCTGTCCCCGCCGCTGTTGCCGGCCAGCAGTAAAGCTCGCGCCCGTCTGTACTCACGCCCTACTCCTTTTTCTTTTTGGGAGGTTCGAACTCGAACACGGTTTCATTCTTGCGCAGCAGGCCATGCTTTTTCCGGGCCACCTCTTCCAGATACTTATCATCGGAGCGCAGCCGGTTGATGTCTTCGAGCAGTTCTGTATTCTTTGCCTCCAGACGGCTGTTTTCCTCACTGAGCGCGGCAATCTCCTTTTTCAGCCGCAGGTAATGATACAGCCCGCGCTCCGGGGCAAACATCACCCACAGCAGAAAAAAAACCATGATCACCGCACCAAGAAACCAGAGCATCTTCCGGTCCGGGTGAGTATCCTCTTGCTGTTTGCGTACAGTCATGCGCCTCGTTGCTTTCTGCTACGGTATATTTTTTATGATGGAACATGGAAGCAAATGCCTGGTAAGCGCCTGCCTCACCGGACTCTGCACCCGCTATGACGGGCGCAGCAAGCCCGACCCCGCCTGTCTGCGCTATCTAACAACAAAAAGCCGCCACTGGATTCCCGTCTGCCCCGAGCAACTGGGGGGCCTTGCCACCCCGCGGCCCGCAGCGTCATTGACCGGCGGCGACGGTTATGGCGTGCTGGACGGCACGGCCCGGGTCATCGATTGCTCAGGCCTCGATGTGACCGAACCCTTCATCCGCGGCGCCCAGATGGTGCTCGCCATCGCCCAGGCCCAGGAGATCACCCTGTGCCTGCTCAAATCCGGCAGTCCCTCCTGCGGCCTTAGTCCCTTGACCGGAGTGACCGCGGCCCTGCTGCAACGCCACTCCATCCAAATCATGCCTTTTTAAGCGGCGCACCCGGCCGCATCTCAGGCGTCAACATCCACAGGGGCAGTCCGGGATTTCCGCTCATCAATCTTCATATATCTGATCAGGAAGATGCCTGACTCATAGAGCAGATACAAGGGTACGCCCATCAGCGCCATATTGAACACATCCGGGGTCGGAGTCAGGACCGCGGCGAGGATGGCGATCACCAGCACCGCGTAGCGTCTGTTCTTGGCATAGGTCTTCCGGGTGATGAGGCCGACCTGGGCGGTGAACACCATGAAGACCGGCAACTCGAAAATCACCCCGAAACCGAACAGGAAAAGGGTGACAAAGGTGACGAACCGGTCCACCGAGATCACCGCCTTGAGCGCCTCGGTCTGAAAGCCCAGCAAAAAGCTGATCCCAAAAGGCAGGGTAATCAAGGCGCAGAAAATGGTGCCGGTGTAAAACAGCACGCAGGTCGCCACCACATACCAGGTCAGGGTCTTGCCGGTCACCCCGAATGGCTTGCCCAAGGCCTTCCACAGCACAAACATGCACAGCGGCATCAATAGGTACAAAGCGCCGAAAAAGGACAGATTGACATGGGCGAGAAAAGGCGCGGCCACGGAAAAAAAATACAATTTTTCACCGAGATGGTGCTGAAATCCGGTCAGCAATTGGCTGGAAACAAAGAAAAGGGCCGCAGTGGTGCCAACGATGGTCAGCATGAGCAGTTTCAGAAATCCGCGCAGCTCGAGCAGAAAGATGGCAAGCGATTTCAGGTGAGCGTTCATGGCGCGCCTTGGGCGAACAGGTTGAGAACATGCGGTGGTAACAAAAAAAAGTAGCAAAACATGGGGAGAATGGCAATTGAATACCCGTTGCGTTTCACTGGGGGCCATGATAAAAAAATTTTTTACGCTGATAAACGGTTGCCGCTTTCGGCCGCCGTCTTTTCAACCTCGTTCACTACCCGCCCATACCATCATGCTTGAACTGCGCTTTGTCCGGGAAAATTTGGAACTGGTCCGCCACAAGAGTCTGCTCCGCGGCGTTGATCCGCAACTCATCGACCGCTTCGCTGAGACCGACCGAAGAAGGCTCTCAGTGATTGCCGAGGTCGAGGCCTTAAAAAACCGCCGCAACACGGTTTCAAAAACCATCGCCCAACTCAAACAGTCGGGCAGCGAGGGGCAGGCCGAACCGCTGATCGTGGAGATGCGCCAGGTCTCTGACCAGATCAGGGGACTGGATGGGGTGCTGGCGGAAATCGAGGATGAGTTGCAGGAGGTGATCCTGTCCATCCCCAACCTCTGCGACGACACTGTGCCTGCCGGGCGAGACGAGCAGGACAACCTCGAAATCAAGCGATGGGGCAAAATCCCGGCCTTTTCCTTTGCGCCCCGCCCCCACTGGGAGATCGGTGAGGCGCTCGGCATCCTCGATTTCGAAACAGCCGCCCGGCTCGCCGGTGCCCGCTTTGCCCTGCTCAAGGGGTTTGGCGCCCGGCTGTCCCGCGCCCTGACCCATTTCTTCCTCGATCTGCACACCCAGCGGCACGGCTACACCGAGGTGCTGCCGCCATTCATGGTCAACGCCAAGAGCATGACCGGAACCGGCCAACTCCCAAAATTCAAGGAAGACCTGTTCAAAGTGGAGGGATGGGATTTGTGGCTGATCCCCACCGCCGAGGTGCCGGTCACTAATATCCATGCCGAAGCCACCATCGACGAGGCCGATCTGCCGCTGAAATATACCGCCTACACCCCCTGCTTCCGCTCCGAGGCGGGTTCCTACGGCAAGGATACCCGGGGGCTGATCCGGCAGCATCAATTTGAAAAGGTGGAAATGGTGAAGTTCACCACCCCCGAGACATCCTGGGACGAGTTGGAGAGCCTGCTGGCCAATGCCGAGGCAGCCTTGCAGCTCCTGGAATTGCCCTACCGGGTCATCTCCCTGTGCTCGGGCGATCTGGGGTTTTCCTCGGCAAAAACGTATGATATCGAGGTGTGGCTGCCGGGGCAGAACTGCTACCGCGAAATCTCTTCCTGCTCCAATTTCCTCGACTTTCAGGCCCGCCGGGCAGGCATCCGCTACCGGCCCAAGGGTGAGAAAAAAAGCCGCCTGGTCCACACCCTCAACGGCTCCGGCCTGGCCGTGGGCCGGACGCTTTTAGCCGTGCTGGAGAATTACCAGCAAGCCGATGGCACCGTGCGGTTGCCCAAGGCCTTGGAACCCTATTTTCAAACCCGCTTCTGACCGGCGGGCCTGGCGCCCCGGACCCGCAGGAGTTTTGTTATTCTTCTCCTTACGGCACAGCCGGCTTTTCCCGGGCGAGCTCGATTAAGCGGTCCAGCAATCCGCTGAATGAGTAGCCCGCCGCGGCCGCGGCCTGCGGCAGGAGACTGGTGGGAGTCATGCCTGGAATGGTGTTGGTTTCCAGCAGGTACAATTCTTCCTCGCCAGCCGCCAGGATCATGTCGGTGCGGCTGTAGTTGCGCAATTGCAGGCAGCCATGGGCCCTCAAGGCATAGTCCTGGGCCTTGCGCCGGACCGCATCGTCCACCGGGGCTGGGCAGATCTCCCGGCTGGCCCCTGGTTGATACTTGGCCTCGTAATCGAAAAACTCGAACTTGGCATCGGGAATGATCTCAACCAGGGGCAGGGCCTCGGGTGAGGTGTTGCCCAAGACGCCGGCTGTCAGCTCACGGCCCTTGATATATTTTTCGACCATGACGCTGCTGTCGTGCCGCAGGGCCAGCCGCAGGGCCTCGGGCAGCTTTTCGGCTTGGCGCACGATGGACATGCCGATGGACGATCCCTGCCGCACCGGCTTGACCACGCAGGGCAGGCCGACGGTAGCGACAATCCGGCCGGTATCCTGCAGATCGCCGGGCTCAACCATCACCCAGGGGGCCACCGGCAGCCCGTGCAAGCGGTACATGGTCTTAGCCAGGTTCTTGTCCATGGCCAGGGCACTGCCCAGCACCCCGGCGCCCTGGTAGGGAATGCCAAGCAAATCGAGAAACCCCTGGATGGTGCCATCCTCGCCGTTCACCCCGTGCAGCAGGAGAAAGGCGACATCTATCTTTTCGGCATCAAGGGCAATTTGCGCCAGATCAGTGGCAGGGTCATAGCGGATGACTTCGTACCTGGCCGGATCAAGCGCCTGCTCCACCCCGGTCGCGCCCCGAAGTGAAACCTCGCGCTCATCAGATGTACCCCCGGCAATCAATGCCAATCGAATCTTCGCCATGGTCGGCCCCTCCCGTGAAACAAACATGGAGCTCTGCGCTCTTTACCTTTGCCGCCGCCATGTTACCATCACCTTCGAGAAAAACAATCAAAAGGGCGCCCTGGCGGTCGGCCAGGACTTGGGCAGGAACGGTTGCGGCAGCGGCAACGGCTGCGGTCACGGCGTCCCCGCTTGGTGCCGCTTGGGAAAATAACCGACAATTCCATTATTTGATTTGACAACAACCTGAAAAGCAGATAGTTTAATTTTTTTAAACCCTATACCCTCCTACCAACGGCGTATGCCGACCACCAAAGGAAGTGATGCAACTATGATCGAGGTAGATGTCAGAGGTGACCTTGAATACGCGATCAGGCAGCTGAAAAAGAAACTGCAGATCGACGGAATCAAAAGAGAGCTGAAGCGGCGGGAATACTATGAAAAACCCAGTGTTAAAAAACGCCGAAAAGCAGCGGAAGCCCTGCGTAAACTTCGCAAGTTCAATCGATTGAGAAATCGAATTTGAACAAAATGCCCCAACGGCCCGACTGTTGGGGCATTTCTTTTTCCCCATTCTCCACACGCCCCTGCACACCGTCGCCCTTACCGCATACCTGCCAGACTTTCTGCGCCACCTGACCATTCAGAGGCGGCTGGCCAAGAATACCGTTGCCGCCTACGGTGCCGATCTACGCGCTTTTCTTCGTTTTCTCGCCAGCCAAAAGGAGCCTGGGCCCGCTGAGGTCGGCAAAGAGCAGATACAACAATTTTTCCAACATTGCCATCAGCGCCGAATCAGCGCCCGCTCCAATGCCCGTCGGCTGGCCTCCTTGCGCGCCTTTTTTCTTTTTCTCGAAAAACAGGGAGCAGTGACGGCCAATCCCCTGGAAGAAATCGACGGACCTAAAATCGGCCGCAGCCTGCCCAAGGCCCTGACCATTGCCGAGGTCGACACCCTGCTGCTACCGCCGGCGTCCCCCACCCCCCTGGCACTGCGCAATTGTGCCATGCTCCATCTCCTCTACGCCTCGGGGCTGCGGGTCTCGGAACTGGTTACCCTGCCGGTGAGCGGCTGTAACCTGGCCAGCGGCCATCTCCGCATCGTGGGCAAGGGCAACAAGGAACGGGTCATCCCCTTTTCGGCCGCCGCCGGAGAGCGGGTGCGCGAGTATCTCGAGCGGGGCAGGCCGCTCCTGCTCAAGGGCAAGCCGAGCCCGATGCTGTTCTGTTCCAACCGGGGCGGAGCCATGACCCGGGTCCGTTTCTGGCAGATCATCAAAAAAACCGCCCTGACAGCCGGGATCACCAAGGAAATCAGCCCGCACATGCTCCGCCACTCCTTTGCCACCCACCTGCTCGCCGGCGGCGCCGACCTGCGCTCCGTCCAGATGATGCTCGGCCACACCGATATCGCCACCACCCAGATCTATACCCATGTGGATATTGACCGCTTGAAGTCAGCCCATCGGCGTTTTCACCCCCGCGGTTAGGCCGGCTCTTCTTCCGCCGCCGGCAGTCTGACCTTAAAGACCGTCTGTCCGGGCTCGGACCGGACCTCTATGCGGCCGCCATGGGCCTGGATGATCCCGTACGAGATCGACAAGCCGAGTCCCGAACCTTCGACCGCCGGCTTGGTGGTTAAGAACGGCTCAAAAATCTTGTCAAGTTGCTGAGGCGCTATCCCCGGACCGCTGTCTTCCACGCAGGCCACGACCTGCCGGCCCTCTCTGGCCGTGGTCAGGGTCAGGGTGCCGCCATTCGCCGTCATGGCATCGACGGCATTGATGATCAGATTGATGAAAACCTGGCGGATCTGGTCCTCAACCGCATGGACGTACAAACTGTGGCCGGCATAGGAGCGCACCAGGTCGATTTGCCGCTCATCCAGGAAATTATGATGCAGGGCCTGGATGTCCTCCAGCAGCCGATGAATATCAAAGACTGTCTTTTTGCCTATGGACGGACGGTTGAACTGCCGCAAATCCCTGATCAGCTTGCGCATCCGGTCGCATTCCTTCCCCGCCAGTTGCAGCAGGGTGGCGGCCTCGTCATCCTGGTTCAAACGCTCTTGGACATTGCGGAGGGCGAAGCTGATCCCCACCAGAGGATTGCCGAATTCATGCGCAATGGAGGCGGCCAGCTTGCCGACCGCTTCCATCTTCTGGGCATGATAGAGTTGCTCGACCAACTGCTGCTCGCGGGTGCGGTCTCGCCCCATGGCCACCACATGGGTCCGACGGCCGGCACTGTTCAGAATGGGGAAGGTCCAGGCGTCCAGAGTGATGGTCCGCCCCTGCGGGATTGAGCGGGTAACGCACCCCCTCCACAGTTCGCCCCTTTCGATGCACGCCAGGATCTGCTCGGCCGGCTCGCCAAGTTTGAGCCCGGGCAGACAGTCAAATATGCTCTTGCCCCGCAGTTCAGCCTCATTGCACTCCATCACCTGTTCGAAGCTGGCATTGGCATATTCGATCATGCTCTCCGAATCGGCGACCAAAATCAGGGCCGGAGCCTGGCGGATCACCTTGGTGAACAGCCGTTTTTCCTGCTCCAACCGCTGCTGTCTTCTGACATCGATATAAAAGACAACAGCACCCGTACATTGTTCACCCTCAAAAACCGGATAGGCGCGCAGGTTAACCAGCAGCGGCGAACCGTCCGGCAGGCTCAGGGGCATCTCATCCGCGATCATGCTCGTGCCTGTCGAGAGGGCGGCGCGGACCAGCCCGCTTAAGCTCTGGGCTTGGGTAGCTTCAGGTTCGCCCACGGCAAACAGGGTCTGAATGTCGCGGCCGATGATGGTACTGGCCTCGGTTGCGGAAAACTGTTCCAAGCCCGTCCGGTTGATGAAGGTGCATCGACCTTTGGTGTCCACGCCCAGCACGACCTCCTCGGTGGCATCCAGAAACAGGCGTAGCCGCTCCCTTTGGGTTTCCAGATCAGCCAGGGACTTGTGCCCGCTTTCACAGAGAAAATTGAGCGACAACACCACCTGGTCGAGCTCGTCGGGATGGGTGGGAGCGGACCGTTCCAACCGTACCGGCGCAAACCGCCTGTTTTTGAGATCGATATTCCCGACGTAACGGGCCAGATGCGTCAGGTGGCGGGTCAGGCTCTGATGGAAGCAGAAAAAAATGAACCCGGAGACGAGAAAGGTCTTAATCGCGTTGCTGGTCAGTAAAACGAGGAATCGTTGGGTCAGGCGCTGATGAATCCTTTCATACGAGGCTGTCACCTGGAGCTGCCCGATCTCCTCGATCTGGTTGCGGGCCAGGTGGTGCAGCGGATAGAAACGGGTGAGGCCGTCGGCGGGATCGGGGGTTCCCTTGGCCCAGGCGACCTGCCCATCCATCAACACCGCCGCATACACCATATCCTCGCGTTTAATCAACCCTTCAAGCTGCAACTCAACCTGCAATTCGTCGAGAATCCAGACGCTCTCTTCCAACGGTCGGATGCTGGTCTCCTGGATGATCGCAAAAAAAGCATCGATCCCTTCGATGTCTTGGCGGTAATCCAGATACAACTGCAGGGCGGTGGCGAAACAAGCGATCAGGCTGCTGAACAGGATCACCTTAACGGTCAACCGGTGGGCTATGCTCTGCTTTTTCCAGGCCATCAATGCCATTCATCTTCTCCAAAAGGCGCCCTGGTTGGGGCGGTTATCACATACCTCACCACCCCAACACCAGGTGTGCAGCGGACGCCGCCTCACCAGCCGACCTCCAGCAACGGACATGCCCGCTCTTGCCTGGCGAGCAGCAGCCGCACCGGCGCATCACTCGGCAGATGCTGGCGCGCCTCCGCCAGGACCAGGTCGGGGTGGTTGTTGATCTCGCTCAAGTGGGCCAGCACCAAGAGCCGCAGCTGCTCGCCGGCCAACTCGGCCGCCAGGGCGAGAGCATCAGGGTTGGCCAGGTGGCCCCGGCTGGAAAGCACCCGTTGTTGCAGGGGCAGGGGGTACGGCCCCTCTTTCACCATCCGGACATCGTGGTTGGCCTCCAGGATCACAGCCCGGCAGGCGCGCAGGCGCTGGCGAATCAACCGGGTGATGGCGCCGGTATCGGTGCAATACCCCAGGCTGTTGCCGTCGTCGCTGAGTACGAAACCCACCGGATCAGCGGCATCGTGGGAAACGGCAAAGGGATGGATACACAGCGCGTCGATGGTAAAGGGTTCGCCAACGCCGAATTCTCGGAGAAGCGGCAGCTTGCCCATCTTGACCTCCGCCGCCCGCTGGGTCGCCTCGTTGGCGTAGACCGGCAGCTTAAGCCGGCGCGCCAGCACCCCCGCTCCCTTGATGTGGTCGTCATGCTCATGGGTCAGAATGAGCGCGGTCAGGCTTTCCGGGGCAATATCCAACAACCGCAGACGGGCCAGGAGCTCCTTGCCCGAAAAACCGCTGTCGATCAGCACCCGGGTGGACCCGGCCTCAATCAGGGTGCAGTTGCCCTTGCTGCCGCTGCCAAGAACCGAAAACCTCACCGGCTGTGGTCCTGACCAGCCGCATTTTTTTTGTTTTCGCCCAGGCCGGTGTGCCCGAAACCGCCGCTGCCGCGTTCGGTGGGCGCAAGTTCCGCCACCAGGCGCAACTCGGCGCGAACCACCGGCGCCAGGACCAACTGGGCGATCCGGTCACCGGGTCTGATGGTGAACGGCTTTTGGCCAAGGTTGATCAGGGCGACCTTGACCTCGCCTCGATAATCGGCGTCGATGGTCCCCGGCGCGTTGACCACAGTGATCCCATGCCTGACCGCCAACCCTGACCGGGGCCGAACCTGGATTTCATATCCTGTCGGAATGGCCACCGCAAACCCGCAGGGAACCAGGCCGATCTCTCCCGGCGCAAGCTCTAAGGGTTGGGCAAGGGCCGCCGCCACATCCATGCCCGCCGCCAGGGCGGTGGCGTAGACCGGCAATGCCAAGCCGGCGGCCTGCTCCGGATTGAGCCAGGTCAGCTCAATGGCTACTGTCCCCATTTTTGCCCCTCATCCTCGTGGTTCAAGCCGATGTGACAAAAAAAGCCGGTGACCGCCCATGCGGCCACCGGCTCTTCGGGCATCTCAGCACCGCGCGGTCAATTACGCCTCGCCTTCGGCCAAGGCCGCCTTGCGGCTCAACCGAATCCGTCCCCGGTTGTCGATGTCGATGACCTTGACCTTGATCACATCCCCCTCCTTGACCACGTCGGTGACATTTTTCACCCGCTCGTTGGCCAACTCGGAGATATGCACCATGCCGTCGGTTCCGGGCAGGATCTGGACAAAGGCGCCGAACTCCTTGATTGTGCGCACCTCGCCTTCATAGACCCGGCCGACTTCGGGTACCGCGGTGATCTGCTGGATCCGCTTGACCAAGGCATTGGCCATCTCGCTGCTGTTGCTGAAAATTTTGATGGTGCCATCATCCTCGACATCGATCTTGGAATCAAATTCCATGGTCATCTCGCGGATGATCTTGCCGCCGGGGCCGATGATATCGCGGATCTTGTCCGGATGGATCTTGATGGTCACATATTTGGGCGCATGCTCGGAAACCGCCGCGCGGGGCGCGCTGAGCGCCTTCTTCATCTCTTCCAGGATGTGGACGCGCCCCATCTTGGCCTGGGCCAGGGCTTGGGACATGATCTCCCGGTCAACCCCTTCGATCTTGATGTCCATCTGCAGGCCGGTGATGCCATCCCCGGTCCCGACCACCTTGAAATCCATGTCGCCCAAGTGGTCTTCATCACCGAGGATATCGGTGAGCACCACCACCTGGTCACCCTCCTTGATCAGTCCCATGGCCACGCCGGAAACCGGGGTCCTGATCGGCACCCCGGCATCCATCAGCGCCAGGCTGCCGCCACAGACCGTGGCCATGGAAGACGAGCCATTCGACTCCAGCACCTCGGAAACCACCCGCAGGGTGTAGGGAAAGCTGTCGCCGGCGGGCAGGACGGCCTCTATCCCTCGGCGGGCGAGGGTGCCATGGCCGATGTCGCGACGGCTCGGGCCGCGCAACGGCCGGACCTCGCCAACGCAGAAGGGCGGGAAATTGTAGTGGAGCATGAACCGGCGGTACACATCGCCTCCGAGGCCTTCCAGATGCTGCTCATCGCGCTCGCTCCCCAAAGTGCAGATCACCAGGGCCTGGGTCTCGCCTCGGGTGAACAAAGCCGATCCATGGGCACGGGGCAGGATGCCGACCTCGCAGTTGATTGGCCGGACCTCTCCAAAGGAACGGCCGTCGAGCCGTTGCCCCTTGACGACGATCCGATCCCGCATCACCCTCTTCTTGTAGCTGCTGAGCAAATCACTCACCTGGGCCGGCGATTCGTACTGTTCGGGATCAAGCCGGGCCAGAACCTCTTCCTTCAACCGGCCATACCGTTCCGAGCGGGCCATCTTATCGGCGGTGGTGACCACCTCTTCCATGCCGTCCGCCGCCAGGGTCTCGATTTTCTCCTGCAGCCCGGTATCGATCACCGGTGCCACCACGCTGCGCTTGCTCTTCCCTGCCTGCTGCTGCAACTGCAATTGCGCGTCGATCAGCGGCTGAATGCCGGCATGGGCAAAAAAGATCGCCTCCAGGACCACATCCTCGGGCAATTCCGAAGCCCTGCCCTCGACCATGACCACCGCGGACCGGGTGCCGGCAACCACCAGGTTGATTTGGGAGCTTTCCAGTTGTTTCCTGGAAGGGTTAAGCACAAACTGACCGTCAACATAGCCGACCCGGGCGGCGCCCACCGGCCCGCCAAAGGGGATGTCGGAGATGAGCAGGGCGGCCGAGGCACCGTTCATGGCCAGGACGTCGGGGTCGAAATCCTGGTCCGCCGAGAAGACGGTGGCGATCAACTGGGTCTCAAAGTCATAGCCTGCTGGGAAAAGCGGCCGCAACGGCCGGTCGATCAACCGGCAGGTCAGAGTCTCCTTTTCGCTGGGACGGCCGATCTCCCTCCGGAAATAGCTGCCGGGAATGCGGCCGGCCGCATACATCCGCTCTTGATATTCGATGGTCAGGGGCAGAAATCCCATTTTCTTCGGCTCGTTTTCGGCCACCACAGTCACCAGCACCTTGGTGTCGCCGCTGACGACCAACACGGAGCCGTTGGCTTGTTTGGCCATCTTGCCGGTTTCCAAGGCGATGGTCCGGCCGCTGATTTCGGTTGCTACAGTATGGATCATAGATTCTCCTGTCCGGTGTTTCCGGAATATAGGTGAAGACAATGCAACCGGCCCGGCTCAATGCCGCCACAAAGGCACAAAGGATGCAGTGACACCAGCATCCTTCCTGTCCGTTCTCTCTGTGTCCTTTGTGTCTTTATGGCGTTCCGCTGCCGCGGCACGGTCGCATGGCTGAAAGAAGGACGGCGGGCCACCATGGTCCGCCGTCCGGTAACGGTCTACTTACGGATACCAAGTTGCTGGATGAGCACCCGGTACTTGTTGATATCCTTCTTTTGCAGATATTTGAGCAAATTGCGCCTCTGGCCGACCAGCCGCAGCAAACCGCGGCGGGAATG
>WRKE01000275.1 GCA_009778235.1 Pseudomonadota bacterium | reverse complement strand
TTTTCTGCTGAGACATATGCAAAACTCCTTGCGTTAAACTGGGCACGAAACGGCGAATTACTCTTCTGCGGCATCCTCATCCAGATGCTCGCCGTCAAAATCGTCGCCTTCAGAGTTTTCGGATTGCGCCTGGGCGCGGGCCGCGGCTTTTTCAGCGATCTGCTGTTTTTCGGCCTCAATGGCCTCAGCATTCATGTTGTCACCCAACTTGACCGTCAGGTAACGGAGAACCCGGTCATCAATTCTGAAGATACGTTCGATTTCGTCAACCGTCTTGCCGGGAGCGGCATAGTTCATGTAGACGTAATACCCTTGAACTTCCCGGCTGATTTCGTAGGCCAGTCGCTTGACTCCCCATCGATCCAGGCAGATGATCGCGCCGCCGTCGTTGGTGACGATGGCATTGGTGCGATCGATGATTTCGGTGCATAGATCCTCGCCCAGGTTTGGACGCAGAATATACGTGGTTTCGTAATGACGCATGATTCCTCCTCGTGGTCTGATTGGCCCTCGCTTCTATCCTGACGGTGAGAGCGAGAAGGGTGGGTAAGATAAAAAAAGATAAAATAGTAGAAAATGACTGGAATTGTCAAGAGAAAAGCAGGTCAGGAGAGAGAAGGGTCGGTCGGGTGCTTTTCCTGTTGCTTGATCCGTTGCCATTGCTCCCGCAGGGCCTGTTCGTCGGTGACCGGGGTGTCGCCAAAGACATGGGGATGGCGCCGGATCATCTTGGCAATGATGGACTCCACCGCATCTTCGGCGGTAAACCGGTCTTGTTCGCTGTACATTGCGGCCAGCATGGCCAGGATGAAGTAGACATCACCCATCTCCTCACAGATGGCCGCCTCATCGCCGCTGTCGATGGCGTCGGCCAACTCCTGGCATTCTTCCAGGAGGTATTTTTTCAAGGAAAGCGGGGTCTGCTTGATATCCCAAGGGCATCCACCGGGCCCGCGCAGGGTGGCGACCAGTTGCGAAAGACGGGCAAAGGCGGAGCCAATATCTTGGGGTGGCGGCTGTTCCATGGTGGTCACCGGGCGGCAAGCAGGCGCAGGGCCTGTTCAATAGGGGCGTGAAGAGCGGCGCTCAAGTCGCTCAAGAGATGTTCGAGGTAATCGACCACACCTTTTATCATGATTTTTTAGGCTCTTCGTCATCTGGTGTGGAATTGATGCATAGCTGGATCAGCTCCACAGCAAATGACCGGGGATATTATGAACAGGAACGATATCATTGCCTTAGAGCTTGCGTACGTGCTCCGTATGAAATCACTGGTCAGAGATTGGACACCGACAAGAGGCCCCATGAACTGCGCCTGACCATCAAGCTCGACGAGGGAGTCATTTGAGAAAGAGAAAAGCAAGGTTCAGGGCTTGATGTAGGCGTAGCCGCCTTGCTGGAGTTCGATCAGGGCCACGATTCCGGCCGGGACAATCTCGCAGCCCTCAATCAGGTTTTCCGGATCGATATTGAAGTGGTTTAAGGCATTGCGGCAGACCTTGAATGCCACCCTGGCCTGCTGCAATTGCCAGATCTCCTCGCGAAAGGGCGCGCACAGCTCGGCTTGCAGCAGGTTGACCGCGGGGCCATTGAACAGGATGACCAGGTCGTAATGCTTCTCCGGAATGGAGCGGAGCAGGTTGCCGGCATTGGCCAGGGCGATGGTCAGCGGCTTGACCTCATCAAGGTCAACATGGAGAACAGCGCGGTAGATCATCGGGTTACGTTCCAAGGTTCAGGTTCGATGAAAGGCGGCGGCAAAGAGACGCCGGGTGTATTCCTGCCGCGGGTTGGCGAACAGGGCGGCGGCCGGGCCACTTTCGACGATGCGGCCCCGCTGCATCACGGCCAGGTGGTCGGCCAGGGAGCGGACGGTGCGTAGGTCATGGGTGATGAAGATATAGGTTAGTTGATAGCGGTTTTGCAGTTGCCGCAACAATTCAAGCACCTGTTTCTGGATAGTCATGTCCAGGGCGCTGGTGGGCTCGTCCAGGATGAGCAGTTTGGGCCGCAGGATGATGGCGCGGGCAATGGCGATACGCTGGCGTTGGCCCCCGGAAAACTCGTGCGGAAACCGGCTGGCCAGGGCCGGGTCGAGTTCAACGTCGCGCAGGGCTTGCTCCACCAGGAGGCGCCGCTCAGCCTTGGTGCCGCCGAGGCCGTGGATCTCAAGCCCCTCGGCAATGATCTGCTCGACGGTCATGCGCGGTGACAAGGAGGAGAAAGGATCTTGGAACACGATCTGCAACTCCTTGCGCAATGGACGGAACCGGCTGCCGCGTAAGTTCGAGAGGCAATGGCTGACTCCTGGCGCGGGAAAATAAAAAACCTGGCCGTCGTAGCGGATGAGCCCAAGCAGGCAAAGGGCCAGGGTGGACTTGCCCGAGCCCGATTCACCCACCACGCCCAAGGTGGTACCGGCATGCAGGCTCAGGCTGATATCGTCCACGGCCTTGAATGCCGGCCGCCTTTGGCGCAGCCAATCGGTCCAGCCGGTTTTCAGGACAAAGCTGCAGGTGATGTGGTTGATTTTAATCAACTGGTCGCCGCCTGGCCTGGTCTGTTGCACCCCTTCGGGCACAGCGGACAGCAGGCGTCTGGTGTATTCCTCTCGCGGATTGGCGAACAACTCCGCCACCGGGCCTTGCTCGACAATGCGGCCGCCATGCATGATCGAAACCGTGTCGGCGATCTTGCGCACCATCGGCAGGTCATGGGTGATGAGCAGAACCGACATCCCGTATTCCTGCTGGATATCTTGGATGAGCTCAAGGATCTGGTTCTGGATGGTGACATCCAGAGCAGTGGTGGGCTCGTCGGCGATCAGTAGCCTGGGCTTGCAGGCCAGGGCCATGGCAATGATCACCCGTTGGCGCTGGCCGCCGGACAATTGGTGCGGATAGCTGTTGATCCGGTCTTGCGGGTTATCGATGCCGGTACGTTCCAACAGGTGCAGGGCGCGCGAAAAGGCCTCTTTTTTGCTGAGGCGCTGGTGGAGCATCAGCGGTTCCAACAACTGGTCGCCGATGGGGTAGACCGGGTTGAGGGCGGTCATCGGCTCCTGGAAGATCATGGCGATCCGGTTACCGCGGATGGCCCGGATCGACGGCTTATCCAGCGTTCCCAGGTTCTGCCCTGCGAAGAGGATGGAGCCGTTGGTTTGGATATCGTTGGTCTCCTCCAACAAACGCAGGATGGACAGCGCGGTGACCGATTTACCGGAACCGGATTCACCGACCAGGGCGTGAGTTTCGCCTTCGGCAATGCGAAAGGCGACCTGGTCCAGCACTGGGGACAGGTGGCCTTCGACGGTGCGGAAGGCGAGGGAGAATTGATCGACAACGAGTAAGGGAACCATGGCTGCAACCTGTGAAAGAATGCGCTACCCTACCCGAGGGGCCGCCCCAGGGCAACAGGAAGATGCTGGTTTGGCGTTGGCCGCCTGCTTGGCCGCCGACCGGTCGGGGCGAACGACGTTTTTTCATTCGGGATTGGACCCTTGAGTCGCACCTTTTTCACGTCTTCGGCGTTGCGGTCAGCGGTTGAACGCAGTACCTTGCGGAGTGTGGCCGGGGCAATATGGCCTTGGTCCCGCTGTAATCACAAGAATACCCAGACGATTGATTGAGCGGATATTTCTCCCATGTTCAGACAATGCCGTTTTTTCCGCTGGCTTACCGTTTTCGTTCTCCTGCTTCACCTGGGGGCGCCGCTGTATGTGCAGGCACTGACCATCGGCGAGGAACGCAAGATAGGCGAGCAATTGCTCTTTACGGTCCGCAGGCAGTTCCCGGTCTTGGATGACCCGGATATCAGTCAGTATATCAACGAATTAGGAAAGAGAGTCCTGACCACCATCGGGCCTCAGCCCTTCAATTACCGCTTCTTCGTGGTCCAGAGCGGCCAGTTCAACGCCTTTGCCGCCCCTGCCGGGCTGGTCTTTTTTTATACCGGCCTGATCGAGGCGATGTACAACGAGGACCAATTGGTGAGCGTTCTTGCCCACGAAATCGGCCATGTGGTCAGCCGTCATATTGCCCAGCGACTCGACAAGGGCACCAAGGTCAGTGCCCTTGCTTTGATCGCCGGGATCGCCGGCGTGGCCTTGGGGGTTCCCGGTTTGTCTCAGGGACTGCTGACCGGTTCGCTGGCGGCGGGCCAGGCGGCCAATCTGCAATACAGCCGCGAGGATGAAGAGCAGGCCGACCGGCTTTCCTTCGGCTGGATGCAGCAAATGGGCCGCGATCCTTCGGCCATGGAGGGCATGCTCAAGAGTATGCGTCGCGTCACTCGCTACAGCATGGGCAGTGAGGTGCCGCAATATCTCCTGACCCATCCGAATCCGGAAGCCCGGTTGGGATATGTCCAGTCGCTTTTGGAAATGATGCGGCAGAAGGGCGTGCCGCAACCGCAGCACCAGACCGACAATTTCGATTTTCTCCGCTTCAAGTACCGGGTGCTGGTGCAATCCATGGACCTCGACAAGCTGCGGACCTATTGCGCCACGGCCGCAACCACGGGTACAGACAAGGAACAGCAGACCATGGCCCGTTACGGCCTGGCCCTGATCGCGGGGGAAGACCGCAACTACCCGGAGGCGCTCCGCCAGTTGGCGTTCGTGCAGGAGCAATATCCGCAAAGAGAGGTGCTGGAGATCGACAAGGCGGTTCTACTGGTGGGCAGTGGCAACTATGACGAGGCCAGGAACATCTTGGAACAGTCCTTCAAGCGCAATCCGAGCGACGTGTACGGCGCCTATCAGTTGGGCAAGATAGAGCTGATGAGCGGCAACAATCCCAGGGCAGAGCAGATGCTTCAGCGGGTGGCCCTGACCATGCCCGAGTATCCCCAGGTGTATTACGATCTGGGGGAGTTGGCGGCCAATCGCGGCAAAGAAGGGGTGAGCGGCTTTTATCTGGGCAAGTACAATCTCTACCGGGGCAAGGTGAAGGTGGCCAGGCAATATCTCTTGCGGGTCAGCAAGGATACCAACGTGCCGGATAAGATCCGCTCCGAGGCCAAAGCGATCCTCGAAAAACTCAAAGAACTGGAAAAGGAGACCTGATTGCCATGCTCTTGCGATTTTCGGTTTCGATGGATGAAAAGCTCCTCGGCCAGTTCGACGAGTTTCTGGTCAGCCGCAAATATTCCAACCGTTCCGAGGCGATCCGCGATTTGATCAGGAAGGTGCTGGTCAATGAGGAGTGGGAGCAGGACAGCGAGGTAGTCGGGGTGGTAACCCTGGTGTACAACCATCATCAGCCGCAGCTCCAGGAGAAGATCACCGAGTTGCAGCACCTGTTCCATCACCAGATCACCTCGACCACCCACGTGCACATGGATCACCACAACTGTCTGGAAGTGACCATTGTCAAGGGCCGCGCTTCGCAGGTACGCGAGCTGGCCGAGAAACTGATGGCCTTGCGCGGGGTGAAGAACGGCAACCTGACCATGTCAAGTACCGGCGGCCACCTGCATTGAGACGGCCAATCTTACCTTTTCTTGTGTTTGCGCCAGTTTTGGTGGGTAATGCCGAATTTCTTGATTTTGTAATTCAGGGCGCGGGGACTGATGCCCAGGCGGCGGGCTGCATCCTTTTGTACCCAGAGGCTTTCGGTCAGCGCCTTGAGGATGAGTTCCCGTTCGTGGGCCTCCAGGGGTTCGGTCACCTGGATCAGCGGGGCCATGGCCTGGCTCAGTTCCGGAATATGGAGCGAGGAGAGCCCGATCAGGTTCTTTTCCTCGAGAATGACCGCCCGTTCGATGATATTGGCGAGCTGGCGGATATTACCCGGCCAGTCGTAGCCTTGGATCGTTGCCAGAGCCTCGGGGGTGAAGCCCTTGATGTTTCCCTTGTTCAGCGAGAGGGTAAATTTTTCCAGCATCCTCCGGGCCAGGGGTACCAGGCATCGGGGCCGGTCCTTCAGCGGGGGCAGATGGATCGGCAGCACGCTGATCCGGTAGTAGAGATCTTCCCGGAATCTGCCCGCAGCGATCATGGATGGCAAATCTTTGTTGGTGGCGACGATGAGCCGGACATTCACCTTGATGGTCTTGTTGCCGCCCACCCTTTCAAAGGATTTCTCTTCCAGCACCCTGAGCAGCTTCGCCTGGATTTCCAGCGGGATTTCTCCGATTTCGTCAAAGAAGATGGTGCCGCCGTCGGCCTGTTCGAAGCGGCCCAGCCGTTGTTTGTCAGCCCCGGTGAAGGCCCCTTTCTCGTGACCGAACAGCTCGGATTCGAGCAGTGCTTCCGGGATGTTGGCGCAGTTGATCTTGATGAAGGGACGGTGGCGCCGGGGGGAATTGTAGTGGACCGTACCAGACAAGTAGCTCTTGCCTGTGCCGGTGGTGCCTGTGATCAGCAGGGTGGCGTCGGTGGTGGCGAATTTCCTTAAGTTGTTGAGCACCATCTTGAAGTTGTCGCTTTCGGCGATGATCCGGTCAAAACTGTAGACAATGTCCTGGGTGTGGCGCAAATAGGCCAGCTCATTGTCCTGCCGCCGTTTGTTCAAGGCATGCCTGACAGTTTGTCTAACCCGGACGGGTGACAGGGGAAAATTGAGGATGTCGTAGACGACCGGCTCCAGTTGGTGGTTGCCGAGGGTCACGGAATCCATGGACTCGCAGGTCAGGATCACCGGTGTGAACGGCGTCTGCTCCTGCACTTTTTTCAGCAGGTTTAATGTATTAGCGTTTTCCGATTGATAATCCATGAAAATGAGGTCGTAGGGGCGCTTGTTGATCTCGGTCTGGAAGAGGGTGGCATCATACTGAAAGGTGAGATCAAAATGGCCGGCCAGGGCGGTTTCGATGCTTGTCTTGCTCTCCGGTGAGGATTGGTAGACAAGGATAGAGGCTTTTTTTTCGGACATGAACCTTCTCCTGGGCGTTGTTTCGATTTTGTGATTGCAATATCTTTTTTGTAATTTTAACCGGTGCTTTCGAAAATACAATCGGAAGCGCGGACCGCCGGGTCAAAAACGCAATAATGCATTCAACTCAGTCTCCTTTTGGACATCCCGGTCCGGATTGCCTGATGATGGCGCGAGCCCTTGGTCAGGCCCGGCAGGCCGCCCTGGCGGGTGAGGTGCCGGTGGGCGCGGTGGTAGTGGGCATTGATGGCACGATTTTGGCGGAAGCGGGCAACAACTGCATTGGAGCCATTGATCCTGCCGGCCATGCCGAAATGCGGGCGCTTCGCCAGGCCGCTCTTGCTGCGGGCAATTATCGGCTGCCCGGGGTGACGGTCTATGTGACCTTGGAGCCGTGTCCCATGTGTGCCGCCCTGCTCGCACATGCGCGGATAGGCCGGCTGGTGTTCGGGGCGACCGACCCTAAAGGCGGCGGCGTGGTGTCCAAATACCGAATTGGAAACGATGGCCTGCTTAACCATCAATTTCCGGTCACCGCCGGGGTCTGCGCCGAGGAATGCAGCCGGCTTCTGCAGGAATTTTTTCGGAAACGTCGTTAATTTTTTATTGTAAATAATCGGGACACAGGATAGAAAATTGTGCCCGTTACCCGGCACTGCCGGGAAACCGGATGGTCGCTTGAGCACGGAGAGGTGACCGAGTGGTTTAAGGTGCACGCCTGGAACGCGTGTGTACGCAAGTACCGAGAGTTCGAATCTCTCCTTCTCCGCCAGCCATAAAAAAACGCCTTGCAATCGAATTCGGTTGCAAGGCGTTTTTTGTTTTCCTCTTGCCTCCATAGAAGAGGAGGGCAGGGGCCACTTTCGTCTGCTCCCTGCCAGATCTTGAGATCGCTACAGCCAAGATCTTTTTTGATCCCTATCTCCCTCACGCTGGCCGGGTTGAACCTATACGTTCTTTTATCATCCGGGGATCGTCCAGTTGATCGGGGGCCACAAACCGGTGGCTGGCAACCTGGGCACATATACCTTGATGGTTTCATATTCTCTTGCAATAACGAGATGTTACCACATGGAGGCATTATTTTTCCCCGCTCATATAAATGTAATTGCTATCATTGAGATTTATCTTTTGATGGAGCAAAATAGAGTTCCATTTTGATTTTGAATTTTGTAGAAATAAGTAATTAGACTAAATTATTGTTGCTCGATAGCACTTTGTTCAATTGTTTTGATGAGCTAAACACAGGCAAGCCCGGCGGCCAGGGCCAGGTGCCTGCGAATCAGCTCATAGATTGTCCATGTAGCATGGTTTTATATGGGCGGCTGGATCGCGGTTTGAGTCGCGGGTCGACATCAAGAGGTGTATCAATTGAATTGACATAAACGAGCGTATCCGGCAGTTGACCAACGGTCTGAATCAAGATGGTTCGAGGAGTTTGACGATGACAGAGACAAGACACACTATTTGCGGGATGTGCGCTGTTCGTTGTCCGGTGAGCGTGCAGATCAAAGACGGCCAGCCCGAGTGGATTGAGGGGAACAGCCATGACGGTGGCATGGGCAAAAGTCTGTGCGCCAAGGGCGGTGCAACCTTTGCCCAGCGAGGCGACCGGCAGCGACCGACGGCGCCGTTGCTGCGCCGGGGCCAGCGCGGGGCGGGGGAGTGGCGGGAGGTCTCCTGGGACGAGGCCTTTGATTATATTGTCAGCCGGCTGCAACCCATCATTGCTGAACACGGCGGCAGGTCGATCCTGCTGTCCGACCGGGGCGGCCCCTTTGCCGACCTGCGCCAGGCCTTTCTCAAGTCCTTGGGATCACCCAACTACATCAATCACGATTGCACCTGTGGCCGCAATGTCCATCATGCCGCCAAGTCGGTGTATGGCCTGGGACGGAAGGATTTTGCCTATGACTATGAAAACTCCCGCCATATCGTCCTGTTCGGCCGCAACATCACCGAATCGTTGAAGGTCAAGGAGGTAAAGGGCTTCCTTAAGGCCATCAAGAACGGTGCCCGCGTCACCTATATCGATCCGCGCGCCTCGATAACCGCCGGCAAGGCCAGCCGCTACTGGCAGATCAGGCCCGGCACCGATTACGCCCTGCTGCTGGGCATCGCGAACTGTCTGGTCAATAACGGCTACTACGACCACGAGTTCGCTGCCCGGTACATCAGCGGGCTGCCCGAATTCAAGAGCTTCCTCGCCCCCTATACCCCCGAATGGGCGGCCGGGGAGTGCGGCATTGCGGCTACGGAAATCGAGACCTTCTGCCGCGAGCTGAACGAAGACCGCCCCAAGGTGATCATCCATCCCGGCTGGATGCTGGCCCGCTACCGCGATTCCTTCTATGCCTCGCGGATGATCCACATCCTCAACGCGCTGTTGGGCAGCATTGAACAGCCCGGCGGCCTTTTCTACCCCAAAGGACCCAAGGATGCCGGCAAATCCGGCCTCAAGAGCCTGGCTTCGCTGGTGCCGGCGGTGAACGAGGAGCGGGCCGACGGTTGTGGATCGCGTTACCCGCAATGGGACAAGGGGGCGGGCATGCTCCAGACCGCCTTGGAGGCCATCGACACCGGTGAGCCCTATCCGGTCAAGGCTTATTTCGTTCACCGCCACAACCCCTTTATTGCCATGCCTGACACTAGGGAACAGCGGCGGATTCTCGACAAGCTCGATTTGCTCGTGGCCGTGGATGTCAACTTCAGCGAAACGGCTTGGTTTGCGGACGTGATCCTGCCGGAAAGCACCTTCATTGAGCGCGATTCCATCCTGCGCACCGAAAAAGGACTGAAGCCGGGATTCGGCCGGCGGCAGCAATGCGTCAAGCCGCAGAACAACACCAAGGCCGGCTGGGAGATCTACCTTGAATTGGCCAGAAGGCTGGGCAAGGGTGAATACTTTCCCTTCAAGTCCATTGAGGACATCTGGCAGTACCAATTGCAGGACACCGGTCTGACCAGCGCCGATTTCGATGCCAAGGGCTTTGTCAAATTAAGCGACAAGGCCATCTGGTACGATCGCGACCAGCTCAAGTTCGGCACCGAGTCGGGCAAGATCGAGTTGGTCAACCCCAAATGGGAGGCCATGGGAGTACCGTCACTGGCGCCCTATGTCCCTCCCGTCACCCCGCCGTCGGGCTCCCTCCGCCTGCTGTTCGGCCGCACCGGTTACCAGGCGCATGGCATGCATCAGAACAACCCCATCCTCTGTGACCTGCTCGATACCAACCGACTGTGGATCAACCCCATTGCCGCCAGCCGGATCGGCATCAAAGATGGCGACCTGGTGACCGTGGCCAATGGCGACCAGCAGGGCCAGATCGCCGCCTATGTCACCGATCGCATCCATCCGGAGGCGGTGTTCATGCTGCACGGCTTCGGCACCGATGTGCCGGTCAAAAAGCGGGCATTCGGCAGGGGCCTGGCCGACCAGCTCTTCATGCAGGGCAAACTGAAGGAGTGGGACAAGGCCGGTGGCGGCCTCAATCTGGCGGAAAGTTTTGTCACCGTGACCCGGGTCTGAGCACAGGAGCATCAAGATGAGCAAATATATCGTTACCCAGAATGTGGCCGACTGTATCGGTTGCCGGGCCTGTGAGGTCCATTGCAAGGACAAGAATAATTCCGGCCCCGGTGCCTTCTACTGCCGGATGATCGAGGTCACCGAGGCTACGGCCACACCGCCCCGGATCGATTTTGTTTATTTGTCCTGCTTCCACTGCGAGAAGGCCTGGTGCGTCGATGCCTGCCCCACCGGGGCCATGCGGCGGCGCGACCAGGACGGCATTGTTTTTGTTGAAGAGGGCGCCTGTGTTGGCTGCAAGGCCTGCATCACCGCCTGTCCCTGGACCGTGCCCCAATGGAATCCCGACACCGGCAAGGTGGGCAAGTGTGATCTGTGCAAGGATCGGATCGATGCCGGGCTTGAACCGGCCTGCATCACCAAGTGCACCACCGGCTGCTTGAGTTTTACCACCCCCTCGGCGGCCTCCCAGGCGGCGCGCCAGGCCTTTGCCGAGCGGATGCACCAGAACCTGCGGCGTTGACGGAGCGCGGCCATGGAGACGCTGCCCAGGGAATATCTCGGCATTCTACTGCTGTTGATCATCGGGGCGCTCTTCGGGGTGCTCCTCCTCTTTGTGGGACGGTTCTTCCGCCTGAGCAAACCCTATCGGGAGAAGCTGATCGCCTATGAATCGGGCAACGAACCAACCGAGGCGCCCCGGATGCGGTTTTCGGTGAAATTCTACCTGATTGCCATCCTGTTCGTGGTGTTCGACGTCGAGGCCATCTACCTGTATCCCTGGGCGGTGAGCTATGACCAGCTGGGACTCTTCGCCCTGGTGGAGATGCTGTTGTTCATCGGCTTGCTGCTGGTCGGCTATGTTTATGCCTGGAAGAAGGAGGTGTTGCAATGGGAGCGATAGCCGATCCGGCGGTGGTCCGGCTGGCTGACGGCGTCCGGCTGATCCCCGGCGCCAACGCCATTCTCGGCCCGTTGAACAAGCTGGTCAACTGGGGCCGGGCCGGTTCGATCTGGCCGGTGACCTT
>WRKE01000274.1 GCA_009778235.1 Pseudomonadota bacterium | reverse complement strand
GGCAGGGGCAGGCCACCGGCCTCTTCGACCAGGGCCGCCAGGCTGATGGAGTTGATATTGCGGACCTTGCCCGGCGGCGGGATCTGGTCCGGCGGCACCAGTTCGTCGCCGGTGGAGAGGATTGCCACCCGCGGTCGCCGAAAGACCGGCACAGTGGTGAAGCCCAAAGCCGCGAGCAGGCCTAGATCCTGGGCCCGCAGCCGATGACCGGGCGTAAAGAGCATTGTTCCCGGCCCATAGTCTTCCCCGGCCTTAACCGTGTTGTCCGCCAGGCTGATCGGTTCAAACACGGCCACCGTCTCCTGGTCAACCAGGCGGGTGTGCTCGGCCATGACCACCCCATCGGCCCCCTGCGGTAGCTCACCGCCGGTCCAGATGTGGATCGCCTGGCCAGGCTCCAGGGCCAGCTTCTGGCCGGATATACCGGTGGCTATCTCGCCGATTACGCTCAGCAGGACGGGGGTCGATTGGCAAGAGCCAAGGGTGTCGGCGGCCCGGACCGCATAGCCATCCATCAGCGAGCGGCTATGGGCTGGCAATGGTTCGGGGCTGGTCAACTGGGCGGCGACCACCCGGTTTCGTGCCTGGGCGAGTGGGATCGATTCGGCCGGCAGCGGGGTGAACCCGGCGAACCCGGCCAAGAATTCGGCAGGCGGAGCTTGGGTACAGAAGTCATTCATAGCTACAGTCCGCGCGTCACAGGACATGCACCAACACAAAAAAAGGGGCCGTTGCCAGGCACACCGAAAACAAAGTGGTTTTATACAAGACTCTGCATGATCTTGATGAGATGAGGGCCGCCTGTACAGATTGTGGGCGCGCCACGCCCTCTCGACCCGTCATTGCAAGCGATGCAAAGCAATCCTGGCCCACTTTGCTGGATTGCTTCGGAGCAACGCCCCTTGCAATGACGACAGCTCATAGGTGCGGATGCCCCTGCGCGTCCCAATGTTGAGCGGCGCTCTACCCAACCGGCACCAATCAAAATTGCTGACTTTCGTTCATCGCCATTAAAAAAAACACAAAATTCCGGCAATCAATATCCTTCTGGCAGGGCTGGCTGGCCAAGGCGGCTTTCTCCGGCCGAGGTCACCCGGATGGCCGCGTCGCCCGCCAAGGGACATTTGTGTTCGCAGATGCCGCAGCCTATGCAGAGGGTCTCGACCACATAGGGCTGGCGGATCGTGACCTGCTCGCCTTGGTGGTTGTCGATCACCACTTCTTTGAATTTGATCGCCTTGTCCGGGGTCGGGCAGTGTTCCTCGCAGACGATACACGGGGTGGCCGAGGCATAGGGCAGGCAGCGATTTTTGTCGAAATAGGCCCGGCCGATGACCACCGTCTGTTTTTCGCTTTTGGTGAGTTTGCGGATGGCGCCGCTGGGGCAGACCTGGCCGCAGAGGGTGCAGTTGTACTCGCAGTAGCCCAGGCGGCCGATCAGCCTGGGGGTGAATATGCCTTCCAGGCCCGCCTCAAGCCAGGTCGCATGGAGTCCGTTGCCGATGCAGATCTTCATGCATTCGCCGCAGCGGAGACAGTAATCGAGAAAATCCGGCTCGGCCAGGGCGCCGGGCGGCCTGATCAGCAGCGGGTCATTGTGGCGGACTTGAGTCCGGGGAGCCAAAGCCAGCGGTGCCAGCGCGCCCGCGGCCAGCGCAGTCAGAACCGCGCGGCGGGACAGGTTGGCGCCCTGGTCATTGCCGCCCGGGGCCGGGGCGGCCTGGCGTCTGAGGCCATAGCCGATACGGGAGCGGGGGCAATGGCTTACGCAGTCGAGGCAAAGGGTGCATTCCCCGGCAGCGATCTCCCTTGAGTCGCCGATGGCCGCCATGGGGCAAACCATGCGGCACCGAGTGCACTTGCCGCACTTGGCCGAGCCGCCCCGCAGACGCAGCAGCGAAAAGCGGGCGGTCAGGGCCAGCAGCGCCCCCAGCGGGCAGACCTTGCGACAGAAAAAGCGCGGCTCCACCCGGCTCAGTCCAAGCACCGCCAGCAACAGAAAAAGGGAGGCGAGCGAAAGCCCGTAGACCTTGGCGCTGAAAGGCAGGACAGACTGCCGCAGGAGGCTGTAGATCGGCTCGGTGATCGCATTAACCCAGGATGGCGCCTGCTGATAGGTCCAGGTGAAGAGGGTGGTGGCGGCGTGGTCCAGGCCCGGCTGGAGAGAAAAGGTCAGCCCCCGCACCAGAATCGAGAAAGGATCGAGATATCCGGCCAGGGGCAGGCCGAAGCAGGCGGCGGTGAGGAGAAAGAACAGCAGCAGATACTTGAGTTGCCTGCGGCCGGGCCGGGGCGGCGAGGCGACGGGCCGGCCCACCAGGCGGCGGCTGGCATCGATCAGGCTGCCCATGGGACAGACCCAGCCGCAGAAGAAGCGGCCAAAGAGCAGGGTCAGTCCGAGGGTGACCAGAGCCGGCAGCATAAGGGCGATGACCGTCTTGGCGGCCAGCATTGCGGCTGCGGCCAGAAAGGGGTCGATGCGGAAGAGGAGGTTGACCGCCCAATTGAGTTCGTCACTCCCGGCATAGTCGGTCTTGACGAGCAGGGTCAGAAAAAAAAGCAGAAACAGGGTCTGGCCCAAGGCACGCCAGGAGGAGGGCGCGGGCCGCAATCTGCCCCGCCTCATCAGGCCTCTGTGACCTTGATGCGGTCCAGGGCCATCTCGCCGAGGCCCATGGAGTGGGCCGCCACGGTGGAGGCAATGTCCGCGGGCTGCAGGTCGAACAAGGTGGTGGCATAGGCGTCGGCGGCCACCGGGTTGATGGCGGCGACCAGGGTGTCAATGCGGCGCACATCCGCAAGGTCGCCACCCTGGGGCCCGTTGTTGAGCAGGATGCGGGTGGCGTCGATCAGGGTCAGCTTGGGCCGGATGACCGTGGCCAGATCGGCTAAGCTCTGACCGAGATCGCGGTGGATCGAGCCCCGGTTACCGCCGAGCACGCCCATGGAGTTTTTCAATCCCAGGGTCAGGCGGCAAAGGCCGTGGTGTTTGGCCACCGGCACATTGATATAGCAGTCACAGTCCAAGGCATCCTTGTAGATTTCCCAGCGGGTGATGGCCTTGCCCTTGGCGATCTCCACCGGGACGAACTTACGCTGGTCAATGTGTTCGATTACCGCCCGGCTGTCGCCCAGTTCGGCGATGGCCCGCTCGATACCGCTGTTGGCGTAGCAGCGGCGCGACTCGTTACAGGTGCGGTCAAACACCAGCACCCTTTTCGCCCCCGCTGCCAGGGCCTGGCGGACCAGGGCCTGGACAACCTGGGGATGGGTGGTGGCACCCTGTTCCGGGTTGCGGTCCCAGCCGATGTTCGGTTTGACCACCACCCGGTCGCCGGGACGGACAAACCGGCCCATGCCGCCGAACGGCTGCAGCACCCGCGTTACCAGAGAGCTGTAGTCCTCGCCCTTGGCCACCGCCACCAGGGGGGGGGCGGGCGTCTCTTCGGCCCAGGCATCGGTCAGGATGGTGAAGCGGGGGACGGCCAGGGTAGCGCCGGCCGACCAGAGCATGACATCGCGGATGAATTGCCGTCTGTTCATGGCTGCCTCCAGCATAGAGATTTGGGGTGGCAACAGGAACCGCAGGGGTGCGGGTGTCAGCTTCATATTTTACCTGGTGGAGCCGGGAAAGACAATGAAGCGCATCCAAAGATTTTTGTATTTGTATTTCGGCCGGAGTGGTTACTTGGCAACCGGCAGGATGATGGTGAAGGTTGAACCCTTGCCAGGGCTGCTTTCTACCGCCACTGTACCCCGGTGGATATGGGCGATATGCTTGACGATTGCCAACCCCAGGCCGGTGCCGCCCTGGTCGCGGCTGCGTGCCCTGTCGCAACGATAGAACCGCTCAAACAGCCGGGGAAGATGTTCCCTGGCGATGCCGGGGCCATGGTCGATGACGCCTATGTGGAGCTGCTGCTCCCCGTCCATGGTGGTGAAGGCCTGACAGCGCAGGGTCACCATTGAACCGCGGTGGCTGTGGGTGATGGCGTTTTTGAGGAGATTGATCACTGCCTGCTCCAACAGCGGCGGGTTCATGGGTGTTTTGGTTTTTTGGTCGCCTTCCACCTGCAAGACGATCTCTTTTTCGTTGGCCAGCACCGCGCAGGTCTGGATCGCGCTTTCCAGCACCAAGCCCACCTCGCCTGGCTCCAAGGCGATTTCTTGCTTGTTTTCCTGGTTTTCGATCCGGGAGAGGGTCAGCAGATCATCGACAATGGCGTCCAGACGGTTGGCCTGGCGGTTGACGATGGCCAGAAACCGATGGGCATGGTCCGCATCGTCGAGCGCTCCGTCCAAAAGGGTCTCGACATAACCCTTGATCGCGGTGATCGGTGTTTTTAATTCGTGGGAGACATTGGCAACGAAATCCTGGCGGATGGTCTCCAGCCGGCTGAGTTTGGTCAAATCATGCATCACCATCAGCATGCCTATGCTGCGGTTGTCCTCGTCGCGCAGGGGCACGGCATGGGCTTGGAGAATGACCGGATCGGGGCCGGTGAACAAGCTCACCTTCTGCTCCTGCGGCAGATTGTGGTTTAAGGTCAGATTGACCATCTCCAGGAGATAGCTGTTGCGGATCACGCCCTCTATTGCCTTGCCTTTGACCACCTCTGCCGGCAGACCGAACAAAACCGCTGCCGCCTGGTTCATGCGGATGACCTTCTTGTCGGCGTCGATGGCCACCACCGAATCGGCCATGCTGGAGAAGACCGCCTCCAGTTCGTTGCGCTGTTGGATGATGATCCGGATGCGGCGATTGATCTGCTCGGCCATCTGGTTGAGCGATACTGCCAGGCTGGCCATCTCCGCCGACATGTGTCCGCTCTCGATCTTGACCAATTGATCGATACGGCCCTTGGTCAACTGCTCGGCGCCTTGCCTCATTTCCTCCAAGGGGCGGCTGATCCTGCGGGCGGAGTAGAGGGACAGCAGCCCGGCCAGCACGGCGACGGCCAGGGCAATACCGGCCATTTTCTTGTGCAGCAAGGTCAGCATGTCCTCAACGGGCGTCACCGCGATGGCAAGGCGCAGTGCCCCTCGCTGCTGGTCCTGCCCGATCTTGACAGGGATGGCAGCATAGAGCATGCTTTCGCCCAGGGTCCGGCTGCGGCGTAGGGCATAGCCAACTTCTCCGGCCAGCGCTGATTCCACTTCGAGCCGGTGGCCATGGTTATCCATCAGGGTATGGTCTTCGTTGGAATCAGCCAGCACCGTGCCGTGGCCGTCGACCACCGTGATTCGGGTCGCCGCCCGTCGGCCGGTCTGGCGGACGAAATCCTGGAAAGGTCGATCGTCGCCGCCGCTTAGGACCGCGATGGTAGGCTCGATCAACAGGGCCCGTTCCCGGATTTCCTCCTTGAGGTGCTCGATGTAGAATGTGTGGCCGGTGGTGGAGGCCAGCCAGACGACCGCCAGCATGGAAACCAGGGTAATACCGATGCAGACCGGGAAGATCTGCCAGAAAAGACGGATGTTGCGCATGGATGGCTCTCTTGGGAAATCAATGGTTGCACCGCGAATGGGGCGCCAAGGCGGGCAAAGGACTGGGCGGGAGCTAGGCACGGATCCGGTAGCCGATCCCCCGTATTGTCTCGATACAGGCGCCGGCAGCCCCGAGTTTCTTGCGCAGGCCGAAGATCTGCACGTCCACGGCCCGGGGCGTGATGCTGTAGTCATAGCCGCGGATCTGGTCGATGATCTGTTGCCGGGAAAAGACCCAGCCGGGCCGGCCGGCGAGCAGCTCCAGGATGGTGAATTCAGAGGCGGTGAGATGGATTTCGCGGCCATCAACCAGCACCTGGTGCCGACCGGGGTGAATCTCCATGGAGTACCGGTCGTAGAGGGCGGACTCGTTTTCCGCCTCATTGCCAGACACAGGCTTGCGCCGCAGAGCCGCCTCGATCCGGGCGATCAGCACCCTGGGGCTGAAGGGCTTGGTGACGTAATCATCGGCCCCGCATGATAATCCGGCCACGATGTCGTCTTCCTCGCCCTTGGCGGTCAGCATGATGATCGGCAGTCCGCGGGTGGACTCCTGACTGCGCACCGCCTGGCAGACCTCGCCGCCGTCCTTGCCGGGCAGCATCAGGTCAAGCACCATGGCATCGACCGGTTCCCTGGCGAGCAGTTGCAGGGCCTCTTCGCCGCTATCGGCACAGGTGACGTTGAAGCCGGATTTTATCAGATTGTAGCTGACCAGCTGTTGGATGTCGGTGTCGTCCTCGACCACCAGAATGCTCGGTTTCCTCACGTGTTTGCTCCGCTGTGGTCCATGATGGTGGTAGTGTTATGCACCTCCAGGCGGGTTGCAAGGGAAAAGAAAAAAGCTAACGCGATCCTAACCGGTTTCTAATCGGCTGGTAACCCAGAGACGGTACGTAAACGCTACCCCCATCTTTTGCTTAAACCTATCGAATAGGAGACAGTCCGTGGCCAAACACATGCATTTTCATCGCGAGATCGATGGGCTGAAAAAAGCGATCCTCACCATGGGTACTCTGGTGGAAGACCGGCTGCGGCGGGCCTGCGCCATTCTGGAAACCAAGGACCGGGATCAGGTCCAGGCGATCATGACCGCGGATTGGCAAGTCGACGACATGGAGATCCTCATCGAGGAGGAATGCCTGAAGATTCTCGCCCTGCACCAGCCGGTGGCCCGCGACCTGCGGCTGATCGTCTCGATCATCAAGATCAACAACGAGCTGGAGCGGATCGCCGACATCGCGGTCAACATTGCCAAGCGGATCAGCACCATCATTGCCACCGCCACCGCGGATTTTACCACCGGGCTGGATTATCAGCCCATGGCTGCCAAGGTGATGGAGATGGTCAAGGCCAGCCTGGACGCCCTGGTCACCGAGGACGCGGCCTTGGCCCGCGCCATTTTTCACATGGACGACCAGGTCAACCATTTGCGCGATATTGCCTACCATACGGTGATTGCGGAGATCGGCGTCCGTCCCGACAATGCAGCCTCCCTGGTCAACGCCTATCTCATCGCCCGCCATCTTGAGCGGATCGGCGACCGGGCGATCAATATCGCCGAGGAGGTCATCTACCTGGTGGAGGGCGAGATCGTCCGCAGCAGTGAGGATCCGGCCTGACCGGGGTGGGTGCCTCGCCGCCCCCCGGTCATGGTTCACGTCATGGGCAGGCGACGCTCAACCCGCATGGTTGCCCAGGCAGATGTCGGTTTCCAGCGCGGCCTTGATCCAAGGATGATTAAGCGGCACCATCTTACGTTTGCCGACCACCTCGGCCAAATCCACCAGGGCGGTTGACTCGCCCTTGACCGCCACCATGCGGCCGTATTCCCGGGCGTCGATGGCGGAGACGCAGGCCGAGCCCAGGCGGGTGGCGAGAATGCGGTCAGCGGCGGTGGGGGTGCCGCCCCGCTGGAGATGGCCCAAAATAGTCACCCGGCTTTCCAGGCCGGTGAGCTGTTCCAGTTGGGCGGAGAGTCGCAGGGTGTTGCCGGTGTGCTTGACCTGGAAGGCTTCCAGGGCGGCTGCGATCTTTTTCTGCTTTTTCTCATCCTTGGCCGTCTGTTTCTTTTCCTTAAGTTCGGCCAGTTCCTTGGCATCTTCCTGGGCCAGCGCCCCCTCAGATACCGCGACAATGCTGAAACTTTTGCCCCGGTGCCGGCGCCTGCGGATGGCGTCGGCCACCTGGTGCACGTCGTAGGAGATTTCGGGGATGAGGATGACATCGGCGCCGCCGGCCAATCCCGCGCCCAGGCCGAGCCAGCCGGTGTTGTGGCCCATGATCTCGACCACGATGATCCGGTGGTGGCTGTGGGCGGTGGAATGGAGACGGTCGATGGCGTCGGTGGCGATCGACAGGGCGGTGTCGAAGCCAAAGGTGATGTCGGTCATGGCCACGTCGTTGTCAATGGTCTTGGGCAGGGTGACCACGTTCATCCCGGCCAGGGCCAGACGATGGGCGTTCTTCTGGGTGCCGCCGCCGCCGATGCAGACCAGGGCCTCGAGGTTGTGGCGGTGGTAGTTGTCGATCATCACCTCGGTCATGTCCTGGACCTTGGAGCCGACCGGCATCTTGTGCGGCTTGTCGCGGCTGGTCCCTAAGATGGTCCCGCCCAGGGTGAGGAGGCCAGAGAGGATCTCCCCTTCCAGGTGTACGGTGCGGTTTTCCATCAGGCCGCGAAAGCCGTCGCGAAAGCCGATCACCTGCAGGTCAAAGGCGGTGCGGGCGCTCTTGCCGATGGCCCGAATGGCCGCATTGAGGCCGGGGCTGTCGCCGCCGGCGGTCAGGATGCCGATACATTTTCCCATGGATTTTCTCCCTGATACGATCTGGTCCGGGCTGAGGCGATCACCCGGAGAATTATTGAAAAAAGTGGTTTGTACAAAGTTCAGCATTCTGGATCGCTTAAGCTCGCAATGACGGCAGCTATGCCGTTGTGGCATTGCGAGCAATCCAGAGATGGCCCTGTTCTTAGCTACTTTTTAATCACTATGCCCGACAACGTGCAAGAATCCTAACTGAAATCTAACCAGGGCCGAATCCGGTTTGAATAAAGCGGCGGTAGGGTTGCGGACAATGAATGAGGGCCTCTGCCCTGACGTATGGAGCCGTCATGTCCTTTTCCCTGCTTGTCGTCCTGATCCTGCTGCTCTCCTCGCTGGCCTACTGGCTGGGGCGCAATCGCGCCATCGCCCTGGCCCAACGGCCGCGGGCCACTAAGCTGCATTCCCGGCCCGGCTATTATGGCATTTTGGCCGGATTGTGGTGCGGGCTGCCGGCCCTGCTGGCGGTGACGGTCTGGCACCTGGCCGCCGAGCCGCTGCTCACCCGCATGGCCATGGATGGAATCGCTGCGGCCAAGGGGGGCGTCAGTCCGGATCAGCTCGATTTGTTGATCAACGAGCTGCGCAATCTGGTGTCCGGCAATCTGGTGGCCCGCCAAGTCGATCCTCTGATCCAGGCCGCCGCCGAACAGTATCTTGGCCTGCGGCGGCTCGGTGACCTGGTGTTTGCGGTCGTGGCCCTGGCCACGGCCCTGGCCGGCGGCTATCTGTTTCTTTCGCGGATCCGGCCGGTGCTGCGGGCCCGTAATCAGGTCGAGCGAATCATCAAGCTCATCCTTACCCTTTGTGCCTTCTTGGCGGTGTTCATCACCATTGGCATCGTGCTCTCGGTTTTATTCGAGTCGATCCGGTTTTTTCAGCAGGTTTCCCCGGCCGATTTCCTCTTTGGTCTCAAATGGAGCCCGCAGATGGCCATCCGGGCCGATCAGACGGGCAGTTCCGGCAGTTTCGGGGCCATACCGGTGCTGGTCGGCACCTTCCTCATCTCCGGCATCGCCATGGCCATTGCCGTGCCCCTGGGCCTGATGTCGGCCATCTATCTCTCTGAATACGCCGACCTCAGGTTCCGGGCCGTGGTCAAACCGCTTCTGGAGATCCTGGCCGGCGTGCCCACTGTGGTCTACGGTTTTTTCGCGGCCCTGGTGGTGGCGCCGGCCCTTCGCAATCTGGGCAGCCTGGCCGGGCTGCCGGTGGCCTCGGAAAGCGCCTTGGCCGCCGGGCTGGTGATGGGGATCATGATCATTCCCTTTGTCTCCTCACTCTCCGACGACGTCATCAATGCCGTGCCCCAGTCGTTGCGCGACGGCTCCTACGCTCTGGGGGCCACCAAGAGCGAAACCATCAAGCTGGTCATTTTGCCCGCCGCCCTGCCCGGCATCGTCGGCTCGATCCTGCTGGCGGTTTCGCGGGCCATCGGCGAGACCATGATCGTGGTCATGGCCGCAGGCCTAGCCGCCAATCTCACCTTCAATCCCCTGAAGGCGGCGACCACCGTGACTGTGCAGATCGTCACTCTCCTGATCGGCGACCAAGAATTCGACAGCCCCAAGACCCTGGCGGCCTTTGCCTTGGGCTTGCTGCTGTTCATTGTCACCCTGGCGCTCAATGTGGTGGCCCTCTACGTGGTGCGCAAATACCGTGAAGAATATGAATAAGGAAAAGAACAGCCAGATGAACGGACCAGACAACATGAGTGCCAGCGTCAGGGTTCATGCTGGCCTGGCGGCCCGTTATCGCCGCGAACGGCGTTTCAAGTTGTTCGGGCTTGCGGCCATTGTTGCCAGCCTGCTGTTTCTGGTCGTACTGCTCGGCTCGATTGTGGCCAAGGGATATACCGCGTTCTGGCAGACCCAGATCCTGCTCGACATTCATTTTGACCCGCAGGTGCTTGATGTCAACAATCTGGCCACGGCCAACTATGGTTCCCTGGTGCGGGAGGCGACCAGGGCCCTTTTTCCGCAGGCTGCAAGCCGCCAGGACCAGCGGACCGTGGCCAAGCTGGTCAGCACAGGCGCCGCCTACCAGTTGCAGGAGATGGTGATGGCTAAACCGGAGCTGATCGGTTCCACCAGGCCGCTCTGGGTTTTGGCTGACGACGAGGTTGACATGTTCGTCAAGGGACACATCTCCCGCGATGTGCCTGAACACGAACGCCGGATCAGCGACCAGCAGGCGGCCTGGATCGATCAACTGACCGGTGCGGGCCGGCTGCGGCAAACCTTCAATTCGACCTTCTTTCAGGCGGGTGATTCCCGTGAACCCGAGTTAGCTGGAATCCAAGGCGCGGTCGTGGGTTCCTTTCTCACCCTGATTGTCACCCTGACGCTCAGCTTCCCCATCGGGGTGGCCGCCGCGGTCTACCTGGAGGAGTTCGCGCCCAAAAATCGCTGGATCGATCTGATCGAGGTCAACATCAACAACCTGGCCGCTATCCCTTCGATCGTCTTTGGTCTGCTCGGGCTGGCCGTGTTCCTCAACTATATGGGCCTGCCCCGTTCCACTTCCCTGGTCGGCGGTTTGGTCCTGACCCTGATGACCCTGCCGACCATCATCATCGCCAGCCGGGCCTCGCTACAATCGGTGCCGCCCTCCATCCGCGAGGCCGCTCTGGGCATCGGCGCCTCACAGGTGCAGACCGTTGTCCATCATGTCCTGCCGCTGGCCATGCCCGGCATGATGACCGGGGCGATCATCGGCATGGCCAGAGCCTTGGGCGAGACAGCGCCGCTCTTGATGATCGGCATGGTGGCCTTCATCGTCGACGTGCCGCACGGTTTCAGCGACCCGGCCACAGTGTTGCCGGTGCAGATCTATCTCTGGGCCGGCAGCCCGGAACGGGCCTTTGTTGAGCGGACCGCGGCGGCAATCATGGTTCTGCTCCTCCTGTTGCTGACCATGAACGCCGCTGCGGTTTTGCTGCGCAACAAATTTGAACGCCG
>WRKE01000273.1 GCA_009778235.1 Pseudomonadota bacterium | reverse complement strand
ATCCTCATCACCGCCTATGCCGAGGTGGAAAAGGCGGTCGAGGCCATGCGGTTGGGGGCCTTCACCTACCTGGCCAAGCCCTTCTCCAATCAGCAACTCTTGGCCAGCGTGACCAAGGCCGCCGAGCATTATGGTCTGATCCGCGAGATCAGGCGTCTGCGGGATGAGGCCACCCCGCGTTCCGGATTCGGCGGCATGGTCGGCAAGAGTGCGCCGATGCGGGCGGTCTATCAACTGATCGAAAAGGTGGCGCCCACCCCCTCCTCGGTCCTGGTCACCGGGGAATCGGGCACCGGCAAGGAGCTGGTCGCCCGGGCCATCCACAACTTGAGCCCGCGTAAAGAGGCACCGTTCATCTCGGTCAACTGCGCTGCACTGTCCGAGCATCTTCTGGAGAGCGAACTGTTCGGCCACGAGAAGGGGGCCTTCACCGATGCGGTGGCCATGCGCAAGGGGCGATTCGAATTGGCCGATTCCGGCACCCTATTTCTCGATGAAATCGGGGAGATGCCGCCCCAGCTTCAGGCAAAGCTGTTGCGCGTACTTCAGGAAAAAAGCTTTGAGCGGGTCGGAGGGGCAGTCACCCAGCAGGTCGATGTCCGTATTCTGGCCGCCACCAACAAGGACCTCAAGGACGAGGTCGATAAGGCCCATTTCCGGGAAGACCTTTACTACCGGCTCAATGTCATCCATATCCACCTGGCCCCGCTGCGCGAACGGGTGGACGATATTCCAGCCCTGGTCACCCACTTCATCGAGAAAAATAGCCATAGCCTGGGGAAATCGCTTGATATCTCACCGGAAGCCCTGCGGCTTTTAGTCAGTCTTCCCTGGGAAGGCAATGTGCGGGAGTTGGAAAACACCATCGAGCGGGCAGCCATTCTCTGCAACGGCAATCGGATCGAACCCGAGGACGTTCATCCCGATTCCATGGAAATGGCCAGCGCCCACGAATGGAGCAAGGGTCTGGAACTCAGCCAGTTCATTCCGGACCATCTCAGTCTGGCTGAGGTGTTGAACGGCATCGAGGAGAAGCTGGTGCGCAAGGCCCTTGAGGACAATTTTTACGTCCAGGCCCGGGCCGCCGAGCAACTGGGCATCACCAAGAGTCTGCTCCAGTACAAGATGAAGAAGTACAACGTGCAGCGGCGCAAGCGCTAGTCCGGGGCCAGGCGCCATAGCGGGGGTTGGCTGGCCGACCTTGCGGGATCAGCAATATCTGCAGACCTTTTCCGGCAGAGGCACGTCGACGCTTGCCCCTCCCCAGTTGAGCTTGTTGCGCAGGATGTTGAAGTAGCTCTTCCATGGCGAGCTGATGATCAAAAGCGGCCTTGCGGCCTTTTTAACTAACAAATAGTCGTTCTCGGTGATGGTCCACTGCAGCTCGCCGTCGACGATCACCTTGACCTGCCCGGCCGGGGCCAGCAGTTGGGTGGTGACCTTGTGCCGGGAACCGAGCAGCACCGGCCGCGATTCGAGCATGAAGGGGCAAATCGGGGTGAGGACGATGGACTCCAACTCGGCATGGACCACCGGCCCTCCGGCGGAAAGGTTATAGGCGGTCGAGCCGGTGGGGGTCGCCATGATCAGCCCGTCGGCCCGGTAGGTGGTGACATATTCCCTGCCTGCCCAGCACCGCAGCCGGATCATGGCCTCGGTGCTTTTTTTGACGATGACCACCTCGTTCAAGGCATGCACTGAACCACTCTTCTTGCCGGTCATCCCGTTCACATAGGCGGCGGTCAGCATGATCCGCTTTTCCATGCGGACCTTGTCCGTGGCCAGCAACGTCGAAAGGGCCTGATACCGCTCATCGGCGGCCACCTCGGTGAGAAAGCCGAGGCTGCCCAGGTTGATCCCCAAGACCGGCAGTTGATAGCGGCTGGCCTTTTCCGCCACATGCAGCAAGGTGCCGTCGCCGCCGAGCACCACCAGCAGATCCATCGAAGGCTCGATGGTGTTCAGCTCCGCCCTGATCCCTTTGCGGGCGAACCAGGCAATCATCTCCCGGCCGATCCGCTCCACCTCGAGACTGTCCGGCCGGGTGACCACTCCCGCATATTCGATCTTCATTGACCCAATACCTTCGCTCGTTCGGTCGCCGCCATGACCGCATCCATGATCAGCCCCCGCCAGGCCCCCTTCTCCAACACCTGCAGACCGGCAATAGTCGTGCCGCCGGGCGAGGTGACCTTGCCCTTGAGGATGGCCGGATGCTCACCGCTTTCCTGGGCCAGTCGAGCCGAACCCAGCACGGTCTGGATGGTCAACTGTTCGGCCACGGGCCGGGGCAGACCGGCCAGAACCCCGGCATCGATCATGGCCTCGATCATGGCGAACACATATCCCGGACCGCTGCCGCTTAAACCGGTCACCGCATCCAAAAGATGCTCAGAAACCTCGACGCAGGTCCCCACCGCGGAAAAAAGGGTCATGGCGATCTGACGATCGCGCTCCGTGGCCAGGTCATTGGGACTGAAGGCGGCGGCACCGGCCAGCACCAGGGCCGGGGTATTGGGCATCACCCGGATCAGCCGGACCGGGACCGCAAAGGCACCGGCCAGACCGCGCAGGGTGATGCCGGCCATGATCGAACAGACCAGATGCTGTTGGGTGACCAGGGGCCGATAGCTTGCCAGCACAGCGGCGGCCATTTGCGGCTTGATCGCCAGGATCAGGATTTCGCTCTGCTGACAGAGCATTGCCGGATCATCGGTACAACAAACCCCATATTGTTTTTCGAGGTAGCCGCGGCGAACCTCCGTTGGCTCGGCAATGATTATCTGTTTTGGCGCGGTCAGGCCGGCGGCCAGAATGCCGCGGACCATGGCCTCGGCCATCTGGCCGCCGCCAACAAAGCCCATGAAGGGGAGGGTGGTGAGTGTCGCGCCCATGCTTGTTTTCTAACCCTGCTTCAATTTAAGGAAAAAGAAAGATGAAATAACAGCGTCATTATACGCGGCTTGGCGCCAGGCGACAACCGTTGTCCTCTCCAGAGCCGGTGGCGCCAAAAAAAAACCGCCGGCACATACCGACGGTTTTCTGTTTTTTCGACAGACAAAAAATATAGAAAAATTTCAAATAGTCTCAAGCCGACTCAGGCGGCGCAAGCAGGCAGAAAGTTCATCACCTCGCCCACTGGGGCGAAAAAGGGGGCGAATCGGGGGGCTGAATCCCGGGAGGAGCGTACCGTTTGGCGGCACAGGGAGGCGCCCTGTTGCTTGAAGGTCACGTATTCCCAAGATTGAGGATTGTCGATGATGGCCTGCATGAAGGCACGGTGCAGTCCATGGCCGGACCGGTCGGCAACCACATGGCCGAGCAGCGGCGAACCGAGCAGGGCCATGTCGCCGATAATATCAAGCACTTTGTGGCGAATGAATTCATCGTCAAAACGCAGGCCGTCCTCGTTGAGGACAGATTGCCGGTTCCAGTGGATGGCGATCACGTTGTCCAGGGTGCTGCCCAAGGCCAGGCCGTTTTGCCAGAGTTGCTCCACCTGCTCGACAAATCCGAAGGTACGGGCCCGGGCAATCTCCCGGCCGAACTTCTCCGGCGTCACTTCCACCGAATAGCGTTGTTCGTTGATCAGGGCATCGTCGAATTGAATCCGGGCGGTAACCTTGTAGCCATCATAGGGCTCGATCCGGATCGATTTATCGGCATCAGTAAGGCTGATCGGCCGGGTAATCCGCAGCATTTTGCGCAAAGCCTGTTGCCGGGACAGTCCAACGTTCTTCAGCAGGCGGACAAAGGGCCCGGCGCTGCCATCCATGATTGGCACCTCGTGGGAATCGAGATCGATCACCGCGTTGTCAACCCCGCATCCCCGCAGAGCCGCCAGAAGATGCTCGGTGGTGGCAACGATGCTCGACCCTTCGCCGATGGTGGTGGCCAAGGCGGTGCTGGCCACCCGCTCCACCCGCGCCGGGATGACCGGGCAGCCAGCGAGGTCGGAACGGAGGAACTGGATCCCGGTGTTTACTGGGGCCGGATTGATGGTCAGATTGACGGTTCGGCCGGTATGCAGGCCAACGCCGCAACAGCTAACCGGGCGTTGCAGGGTATGTTGATACGGCTCTATGTGCAGTGCCATGAGTGGGCTCAATGAGAGGGTTCGGGGCGCAAGTGAGCGAGAAAATAATTTTTTATTTTATCAAGCCCTTGCAACAATCAAACCACCTGAAGCAAAAAGAACCACACAGGGATTTATCAATATTTTTTTACGGTTAATCGAAAAGATAACATAAAATCGTTCTGCTACCGCTGACGCACCTTGCCTGAAAATTTGTGGCAAAAAAGACACAAAACACCCCGTTCGATAAAAATGTGGGTGATTCGACACGGCTGCCTGCCGGACTTCAGCGTGGCGCTGTCCAAGATCTAAGCTGCTCAATGATGGCGCGGGCAAAATCAGGATCCACTGTTACCCGGGTGCGCAATCCGCAGAGGGGAAGAGGCAGGTGTGCCGCCCGGCCAACCAGCTTGACCATGTCCTTTTCCGTGGTCAACAGCCACTGGGCCCCTGATTTTTGCGCCTGGGCAACAAGTCGCTCAAGCAACGCTTCGCTGTAGGGCTGATGATCGGCCAGGGGCAGGAAGCCGGCCAGGGGAAAACCCTGGTCAGTTAAGGTTTGCCGGAACAGCTCGGGATGGGCGATGCCGCAGAAGCCGAAGCAAGGCTGCCCTTGAAGCGGACCGGCCTCAACCGGAACGATCAACCCGGACGGGGTGAACCCCACCAAGGATTCCATCTCCAAGCCGGCGAAGGCAACCGGGATGGACGGAAACTTCGAGCGGAGCAGGTCGGCGAACCTTTCCGCCCGTTCCCGGTTGGCCCCATGCACCCCGGTCATGACAAAGCCGGTGGCGCGACGTAAGCCTGCCACCGGCTCCCGCAGGTCGCCGCCAGGAAAAACCCGGGAGTTACCGGCCAAGCGATCGGTGTTGAACAGCACCAGGTCGATGTCGCGGACGACCGGCAAATGCTGGAAGCCGTCGTCGAGCAGCAGCACGTCGGCTCCCATCGACAGGGCACGCCGGGCCGGCAGTCTGCGGACCATGCCAGTCAGCACCGGCACCCCGGGCAGGGTTTCGGCCAGCAACCGTGGCTCGTCACCGGCAGCATGGGCATCGAGCAACAGATTGCTGCCGTCGGACACCAGATTGACCTTGCCCCTGGCCGCGCCGCCGTAGCCTCGACTGACAATGGCGGGCTTAAAGCCGTGCTCTTGCAGCAGGCGGGCCAAATATTGCACCATCGGGGTCTTCCCGGTGCCGCCCATGGTCAGGTTGCCGACACTGACCACCGGCACCTCGAACCGGTAGGAAGGCAGTATTCCCCGCCGATACAGCGATTCACGCAGGCGCATGGCCAAACTGTAGAAGGGGGAAAAAGGACGGCCAAAGGCAAAAAACAGCGAGTTCGTTTCCATGAAGGGCGCGCCGGCCAGGAGGGAGGTCAAAACACCGTGGTCCAAGCTCCGGTCATTTTTAGTGCAAAAAAAAAAAAGAATACGGTATGAGGAAGGCACAGTAGATCATTCCCGCTGCTTTTGCAATTCAATCCCAAGATGAGGGTACCATGGTGCCGCATGCGCAATTTTTTTACGCCGGACTCGCGGCGCTGGCCTTCACGGTCGGCGCAGCCATGTGCTCACAGGCTTCCGAACCCATCAAGATCGGAATGGCCAGTTCCTTAAGCGGCGACCTGGCGCCCTACGGCCTGCCTCCTTTAAAAGCGGTCCAACTGGTCGTCAAGGAGATCAACGACAAGGGGGGCATCCAGGGCAGGCCGGTGGAATTGCTGGTCGAAGACGATGCCTGCAAACCGGAGATGGCTACCAACAGCGCCACCAAGCTGGTCGCCGCCGGCGTTACGGCGGTGATCGGCCACATCTGTTCCGGGCCCACCAAGGCGGCCCTGCCGATCTATCAAGCTGCCAAAATTGTGGTTATTTCTCCTTCGGCCACCAGTTCTCTGCTGAATCAAGACGGGGAATACCCCTTCTTTTTCCGGACCATCGCCGCCGACAACGTCCAGGCCAGGGCCCAGGTCGACTTTACCCTGCAGACCCTCAAGGTCGGCAAGATCGCGGTGCTCCACGACAAAGGCGACTATGGCAAGGGGCTGGCCGAATTTGCCAAATCCCTGATCGAGCGATCCGGCCAGGCCCAGGTGGTGCTGTTTGAAGGCATCACCCCCGGCGCGGTCGATTACTCGTCTGTGATCCAGAAGATCAAACATTTGGGAGCCGAAGCCGTCCTCTTTGGCGGCTACCATCCCGAGGCCTCAAAGCTGGTCAGCCAGATGCGCCAGAAACGGCTGGCCATCCCTTTTGTCTCCGACGACGGGGTCAAAAACGACACCTTCATCAAGGTGGCCGGCAAGGATGCCGAGGGCGTCTATGCCTCTGGCCCGGCCGAGGTCGCAGACAATCCCATGGCCAAGGCCTATCGCGAGAAATTCAAACAAACCGAGGGGACCGATCCAGGCGCTTTCTTTGACAATGGAGTGGCCGCGGCCCTGGCCCTGACCAACGCCATTGCCAAGGCAGGCACCACCGACCCGGAAGCAATGGCGCGTATCCTGCGGACTTCGGAGGTGGCCACGCCCTTTGGGTTCATCAAATTTGACGCCAAGGGCGAGCCGGTCGGCATTGGCGTCACCCTGTACCAAGCGACCAATGGACAATTTGTCCAGGTCCGATGAACCCTACCCATGGCCAGTCGATGACCGCGATACCACGCCCGGACCGCCGACCTCCGGCCTGACTCTTGCCGGGATCTTGTTGTGGAGTACTTCTTTGCGCTCTTGTTCAGCGGCCTGACCAAAGGGGCGATCTATGCCCTGATCGCCCTGGGATACACCATGGTCTACGGCATCATCGGCCTGATCAATTTTGCCCACGGCGAGATGTACATGATCGGCGCCTTCACCGCCCTGATCGTTTCCTCGGTCCTGTCGATCTACGGCCTGCCCCTGCCCGCGATTCTGCTCCTGGCCGGCCTGGCGGCAGCCATCTGGACCGGGGCCTATGGGTATACCGTCGAACGCCTGGCCTACCGGCCCTTACGCGACGCATCCCGGCTCGCCCCTCTGATCTCCGCCATCGGCATGTCCATCTTCTTGCAGAATTACGTCCTGCTGGCCCAGACCCCGGACTTTGTCTCCTTCCCCAGGCTGGTGCCGGAATTCGCCTTTCTTGAACCCTACAGCGCGATCATCACTTCCTCCGGCCTGATGATCCTGGTGGTTTCAACCCTGGTCATGGCAACACTCACCCTGGTGATCAAGTTCACCCGGACCGGCAAGGCCATGCGCGCTACAGCCCAGGACCGGAAAATGGCGCTGTTGGTCGGTATCAATGTCGATCGGATCATCTCCCTCACCTTTGTCACCGGCTCGGCCCTGGCAGCCATAGGCGGCCTGTTGATCGCCTCCCACAACGGCCAGATCAACTTTGCCATCGGCTTCATCGCCGGGATCAAGGCCTTCACCGCCGCGGTCTTAGGAGGGATAGGCTCCATCCCCGGCGCGGTGTTGGGCAGCTATGTCCTCGGCCTGACCGAGGCCTTTGCCACCGGCTATGTCTCCAGCGATTACGAAGACGTGTTCGCCTTTTCCCTGCTGGTGCTGATCCTCATCTTCCGACCCGCCGGCCTGCTGGGCAAAGCTGCGGCGGAAAAGGTGTAACCGGCTGTCATGAATATGAAAAAATTGCCCATGCCCACTGGCAAAGATATCGGCCACGCCCTGCTCATTGGTCTCTGGTTCATGTTCCTCACCTTTCCCCTGCTGGTGATCAAGGTCAATCCGGGCGAGCAGACCGTGAGCTGGCGCTGGGCCAACATGCTGTGGGTGGGCGGGGCCAGCGCGGCCATGGCCCTGGCCGGCCGTCTGATCGTTGCCCACCGGGCCGCCAGGGCGGAACACCCGAGCCCAAAGCCGGGATGGTTCGCCGTACAATCCACATTATCGCAGCACTTCACCCCGGATCGCCTGTGGTTGCTCGGCGGCATCATCATCCTGATTTTTCTAGCCTTGCCATTGATGTTTTCCACTTATCAAGTCAATATCATGACAACTGCCCTGATGTACGTGATCCTGGGGCTGGGGCTGAACATCGTGGTCGGGTTCGCGGGTCTGCTCAATCTCGGCCATGTGGCCTTTTACGCGGTGGGGGCCTATACCTACGGCCTGCTCCATCTCCATTTTAATCTGGGCTTCTGGATAGCGCTGCCAATCGGCGGCCTGATGGGTGGTTTGTTTGGCATCCTGCTCGGGTTTCCGGTGCTGCGGCTCCGGGGCGATTACCTGGCCATCGTTACCTTGGGTTTCGGTGAGATCATCCGCCTGGTTCTGGTGAATTGGGGTGACCTCACCCAAGGGCCGAGCGGCATTGCCGATATCCCCCGGCCAGGACTGTTCGGCCTTGACCTGAGTTTAAACCAATACCTGATCTATCAATACTATCTTACCGTCATCATGATGTTCTTTACAATATTTGTGGTCAATCGCCTGCGGTATTCGCGCCTCGGCCGGGCCTGGTTCGCCCTGCGAGAAGACGAAATCGCCTGCCAGGCCATGGGCATCAACAAGACCGCCATCAAGCTGACCGCCTTTTCCTTGGGCGCAGCCTGGGCGGCTATGGCCGGCGTCCTGTTCGCCGCCAAGACCACCTTCATTAACCCGGACAGCTTTACCTTCATGGAATCGGCATTCATTCTTTGTATCGTGGTGCTGGGTGGTATGGGCTCGATCACCGGAGTGGTGCTCGCCGCCCTGATCCTCATGCTCCTGCCCGAGTATTTGCGCGCTGTGGCCGAATACCGCATGCTGGTGTTCGGGGCGGTGCTGGTGGTGTTGATGATCGTCCGCCCCTCGGGTCTCATCCCAGCGATTCGCCGAACCTACTCGGCAATGCGTTAATTTGTGGCACAATTGACACAGTCATGGACCCTTTGCTCACTGTCAGCGGCTTGACCATGGATTTCGGAGGCATCCGCGCCCTGGACCGAGTGGATTTTTGTGTTTTCCCCGGAGAAATCGTAGCCCTGATCGGCCCCAACGGCGCTGGTAAGACCACCGTGTTCAATTGCCTGACCGGGATGCACCGTTCCACCTCCGGCCAAATGGTGCTGACCCCGACAGGACGGCCCCAGCGACGGCTGCACGGCCTGCCACCCCACCGGATCACCGCCGCGGGCTTGGCGCGCACCTTCCAGAATATCCGTCTTTTTCCCCGCATGAGTGTGTTGGAAAACGTGATGGTCGGCCGTCACTGTCGCACGAACACAAAACTGTTCGGGGCGATCTTCCGTCCGGCCGCCACGGTGCGTGAGGAAAAGGAAACCATTGCCATGTGCCTTGCTCTACTTGGCCGGGTCGGCTTGGCCGATCAGGCCGACGAGGTGGCCCAAAACCTCCCGTACGGCGCCCAACGCCGATTGGAAATCGCCCGGGCCCTGGCAACCGATCCCCAGTTGCTCTTGCTCGATGAGCCGGCGGCAGGGATGAATCCGCAGGAAACCGTGGAACTGGAAGCCTTGATCGTCGCAATCCGTAACCACGGCCTGTCCATTCTGCTGATTGAACACGACATGAAGCTGGTGATGCGTCTGGCCGAGCACATCTTTGTCATGGATCATGGCCGCCTGATCGCCAAAGGCACCTCCGACCAGGTGCGGCGCCACCCGGCGGTGATCCAGGCTTACCTGGGCGAGGAGGCAGCCGATGCTTGAATTGCGCGGGGTTGACGCCGCCTACGGCAATATCCAGGCCTTGCACCAGGTCAGCCTCCGGGTCGAACCCGGGGAAATCGTCACCCTGATCGGCGCCAACGGCGCCGGCAAGACCACCACCCTGATGACCATCAGTGGCCTGGTGGTGCCCCGCCGGGGCGAGATCCTGTTTGAGGGCAAGCCTATCTCCGGCCTGGCTCCGGACAGACTGGTCCGGCGCGGGATCTGCCAGGTGCCCGAGGGCCGCCACATCTTTGCCGAATTGACCGTGGCCGAAAATCTCGACATGGGGGCCTTTTTGCGGCGGGACCATCGCCAGGTGGCCAGGGATCGGGAACAAATTTACCACCTGTTTCCGGTCTTGCAGCAACGGCGGCGCCAGCCCGGCGGGACCCTGTCCGGTGGCGAGCAACAGATGCTGGCCATCTCCAGGGCCTTGATGGCCCGACCCCGGCTCTTGCTGCTCGATGAACCCTCCATGGGTCTGGCACCGCTTCTAACCAAGCATCTCTTCGAAATTATTTCAAGAATCAACAAAGAACAGCAAACCACCATCTTGTTGGTGGAGCAAAACGCCAACCTGGCCCTGCAGACCGCGGATCGGGGATATGTCCTGGAAAATGGGCGCATCGTCATGCACGATGCGGCTACAGCGCTTCGCCGCTCCCCGGCCGTGCAAAGCGCCTATTTCGGCATCTGACCCCGCTCAAGTTTGCCCGAGGGAATTGTAGCCAAAAGGAAAATGAAAAAACATGAAGAAAACCATTAAAGTTGGAGTTATAGGTGTTGGATATTTGGGTCGTTTTCATGCCCAGAAATATGCGGCCATGGGCGGTGTCGAACTGGTGGGCGTGGCTGACTCTGATCCGGAGCGAGCCAGGCAGGTTGCCGCTGAATGCGCCACCCGGTCCTATGGAGATTACCATGAGTTGCTCGACCAGGTCGACGCGGTATCGGTGGTGGTGCCGACCACCTTGCATCACCAGGTGGCCAAGGCCTGTCTGCTCAAGCAGGTCGATGTCATGGTGGAGAAGCCCATCACCACTACCCTGACCGAGGCCGACGACCTGATCTGGCTGGCCCGCGACCACCAGTGCATCCTCCAGGTGGGCCACCTGGAACGCTTCAACCCGGCGGTGCTGGCCATGCAGCCTCTGCTCACCCATCCGCTGTTCATCGAAGCGCACCGGATCTCGGTGTTCAAGGACCGGGGCACCGATGTGGATGTGGTGCTCGACCTGATGATCCACGACATCGACATCGTGCTGGCCGTCGTCAAATCCGAGATCGTCTCAATCCTCACCGCCGGCAGCCCGGTCATCACCCGCTTAACCGACATCGCCAACGCCCGCCTGATCTTTGCCAACGGCTGCACGGCCAACATCACGGTGAGCCGCATATCCATGGAAAACAT
>WRKE01000272.1 GCA_009778235.1 Pseudomonadota bacterium | reverse complement strand
CGCTGAGTGCCAGGCTGAGGCCGCAGTTGCCGGCAAAGGCCATTTCCAGCAAGGTGGTGATCAGGCCGCCGTCGCTGCGGTCGTGGCCGGAAAGGATCAGGCCGTGTTCAAGCAGGTACTGCACAACCCCAAAGGCCTGCTTGATCAGCATCGGGTCGTCCATGTCCGGGACCTCGTCGCCGATCTGGCCACAGATCTGGGCCAGGGCGCTGCCGCCCAGGCGGTGCCTGCCTTCGGCGAGATCGACCAGCAGCAGGGCGGAACCAGGCTCCTTGATGTCCGGCGTAACCTTTTTGCGGATGTCGCCCATGGCGGCATACAGGGAAATCACCAACTCACGCGGCGACTTGACCACCTCATCGCCCACCTTGGTCGCCATGGACAGGCTGTCCTTGCCGCCGTCCACCGCGATGCCCACCTTGATCATCGCCGCGGCCATGGCCTCGGCGGCATCGCGCAGGGCAGCGCCTTCGCCGGGCAGTTTCGGCGCCCACATCCAGTTGGCCGAGCATTTGACCTGTTCCAGATCCCTGATCCGGGCCCAGACCAGATTGGTCAGCGCCTCGCCCACCGCCATCCGTGCCCCGGCCGCGGGATTCACCAGCATCTTGATCGGCTGTTCGCCGATGGCGGTGGCAATGCCGGTGTGGCTGAAATGGCTCTGCGCCACCACGGCCACGTCGCCGACGGTCAATTGCAGCGGGCCGCAGCATTGCTGCTGGGCGATCAGGCCGGTAACCGCCCGGTCGACCTTGTTGGTGAGGAACCGCTTGGACCCCACCGACACCAGCCGCAGCACCTGGTGCAGGGCCTGCCGCACATCCAGGCCCTTGGGCGGGACAAAGGGGGAGTGGGGCAGAGAGGAGCGGCTGTCGCTGAAGGTTTTCTGCGGGATCTTGCCAAGCAGCTCGGGAATCTCGATGTCCACCGGGGTGGAGTTGTCCTGGCTGTCATGGACCACAAAGCGCAAATCGCCGGTGACCTCGCCCAGGATCTCGCAGGCCACCTTCTCCCGCTCGCAGATCTGTTGGAAGCGCTCGATGTTCTCGGGGCTGATCAAGAGGCCGACCCGCTCCTGGTATTCGGCCACATAGATTTCCAAAACCGACATGGTCGGGTCGCCCACCCGGATGTTGCGGATCTCCACCCGGCCGCCGGCATGTTCGACCAGCTCTTTGAGCACGTTGGCCGGACCGCCGGCACCCTGATCATGGATGACGTCGATCAGGCTCAAGTCGCCCATTTCGTTGCAGGCCCGGATCACCCGGTTCATCTTCTGCTCCATCTCGGCGTCACCGCGCTGGACCGCGTCGAAATCAAGCTTGGATTCGTTTTCGCCCTGCATCATCGACGAGGCCGCGCCGCCGCCGAAGCCGACCCGGTAGGCCGGACCGCCAACCTGGACGATCAACATCCCCTTGATTGCCTGCTTTTTTTCGGTGTGGCGGTCATCGATCTGGCCGATACCGCCGGTAAACATGATCGGTTTGAGAAAGCCCCAGCGTTCGCCGTTTTCCAGGCGCAGATCGAAGCTGCGGGTAAACCCTTGGATCAGTGGTTCGCCGAACTTGTTGCCGTAATCCGAGGCGCCGTTGCTGGCCTCGATCTCGATGTCCAGGGCCTTTGCCAGGGTATCCGGGCAGGGGTAGCTGTTTTCCCAGGCAAGCGGGTAGCCGGGGATGCGCAGATTGGCCACGCAGTAGCCGGCGGTGCCGGCCATGACCAGGCCGCCCCGGCCGGTGCCCTGCACGTCGCGGATGCGGCCGCCGGTACCGGTCTCGGCGCCGGGAAAGGGGGCGACGCCGGTGGGAAAGTTGTGGGTTTCGGCGGTGAGCAGCGGATGATAGCTGACCTTGGCCTCGCGAAGCGGCGAGGGTTCACCCGGCTGCTCGGGCAGGAGCGTGGTCAGGGTCGCGCCCTCGATCACGCTGGAATTATCCTTGAAGGCCACCTTGCTGCCCTTGGGATTGGCGGCCAGGGTATCGGTGACCACCTTGAACAGGGGGGTGTCGTAGGTGGTGTCATCGATCACCTGTTTGCCGCGGAAGAATCCGTGGCGCGAGTGCTCGGAGTTGGCGTTGTTGAGGTCTAATATCTCGACGATGGTCGGGTTGCGGCCGCAGCGCTTGACAAAATAGTCGTGGTACAGCTCCCGGTCCCACTGGTCCATGGAAATACCGGGGATGTCGAGCAGGCCATCTGGTCCCTTGGTCTTCAGGTCAACCTCGTAGACCGGCTCAGGGGTGATGCCGGTCTCGAAGGTGGTCAGCGGCGCAGGGTAGACACATTCGGTCATCCGGTCGTGATGCTTGGCGACAAAGGTCTCGACCTTTTCATCCTCAGGCACCAGATAGCGGCGGGAGCGCTCCACCCGGGTGACCATGTCCAGGCCGACCGCCCGGCAGATGGAGACCATGTTCGATGACCAGGCCGTGGCAAAATTGAGCCGGGGTCCGATCTCGACCACCCGCTCGCCGGCCAGGGCGGGTTTGAAGGTGACGGTGTCGATGAGAAAGCCGTCGGCCAGGATCAGGCGCAGCCGTTCGGTTTCGTCCGGTTCAAGGACGCGGCTGGATTCGATGTTGAAACAGTAAGCAAGATCAGGCGTAAGCTGACGATGGAGTTGGGTAAGATGCGATGGCATGGTTGCTCGATGGCGGCTGGAGTGGAATGAGTAAGAGGCTTGGGTGGATATTGTGCCGCAGTTGTTCAGGCCTGCTCTGGCAGTGGTTTTGGTTGTGCTGGATGTTGCCGGACGATCTCAGTCGGCTTGTTCATTTCTGATCATAAAGTGTTTGCCTGGGCGTGCCGCCTTTAACCCAAATCCCCTTAAGGGGCTCTTTTGGTGGCCGAACTGTGCATCCAGGTATCCAGGCTGGTTTGAATTTTTTAGAGAATGGTACAGTTTGCGTTGGAAAGCAACCAGATAACATCCATGGTGCCCGGTTTTATGGAAGCGTTCGCCCAGGCACGGCTCAATATCCGCGCCAAAGGCATCCGATGGCAAAAGACCGCGTCCGGTCGTCTGATCCGTGGCAAGATGGACCAGAACCTCATACCGTGTTTGGCGCCCGATGCCCAGGGGAAAAGCGGACCTGACCAGGCCGCGCGCTGTGGTGCTTACCGGCCGTCAACGTGGCTGATGACGATCCGGGGCACATCCAAGGGGATGACTTCAGGCTGGAGCCGCCGCAGTTCGTCGACCTGCCAATCGCCGTTTCGGGCCAAAAGCGCCAGGGCCTCCTCTTGAGAGGGCGCCAGCACGACCACGTCGGCCTGGAGGTAGTTTTGCTGGTGAATGTGCGGCTCATCGAGCATGGACCAACTGGAAAAATGTTTGCTGTGGCGCCAGATAAAAAGCTGCATGAGACCTCCGGGAAATGAAGGGGCGAAAGGCCGGCACGATATCTCTTTACTTTACCCCGCGGTGGTCACCGGCGCAAATCCCTGTTTGATGGTCACAGGACCGGGTTCAACGTTGACCTTTTCAATCAATGGATTATAACTGTCGCCAGCGGAAACGCGGCCCGTATGGCGGGCGGCACGGGTTCGGCCGCAGTCCCGGCCAGCAGGAGAGAAGCATGGAGATTTTGATCATCGGTGCCGGCGCCATGGGTGGTCTGTTTGCCACCCTGCTTGCTCCCCATGCGCGTGTCCGTCTGCTCACCACCAATGCGGACCATGCCCGCGCCATCAATGGCCAAGGCCTGATACTCACCGCCATGGACGGCTCGGTTGGCGCCACACCGGTCACCGTCCTGACCGAACCGGGGGATCTCCGGGCCGACCTGGTGCTGATCTGCACCAAGTCCCGCTCCACCGAGGCCGCCGCTGCAACCGCCAGGTGGCTGCTGGCCGATGATGGCCTGGTGCTCACCCTGCAAAACGGGCTGGGCAACCTTGAGCGGCTCGTCGCCGCGGTGGGTGCTGGGCGGGCCGTGGCGGGTGTCACCTCCCAGGCGGCCATGTTGCTGGCTCCCGGCCATGTTCGCCACGCCGGCTGCGGTCCCACCGTGCTTGGCTGTGGCCCCGGCCAGGCCGGGCAGCTTGCGCATGTCGCCGATCTTTTCAACCGGGCGTCCATCGAAACCAGGGTGGCCGACAATGTCGACGCCCTGCTCTGGTCCAAGCTGATCGTCAACGCCGGCATCAATGGACTTGCCGCCCTGCTGCGGGTCCACAACGGGGTGCTGGCCCTGGTGCCGGAGTGCGAGACGCTGCTGGCCGAAGCTGTGGCCGAGGCCGTGGCCGTGGCCAGGGCGCTGCACATTGACTTGCCCGCCGGCCGACAGGTGGATCGGGTTAAGCAGGTGTGCGGGCTGACCGCCGCCAACCGCGCTTCCATGCTCCAGGATGTCCTCCGGGGCGCCCCCACCGAGATCGACGCCATCAACGGCGCCATCGCCGCCAAGGGACAAGAGCTGGGCATCCCCACCCCGGTCAACCAGTTGCTCACCCGCTTGATCAAGGCCCTGGAGGCCACTGCTTCCCATCGGATCGAACCTTTTTCTTCCTCCACCTCACCCCAGGAGACTCCATGCCCCAGAAAAAGCTGACCATTCCGGATATCCGCAGCCGCAAGAATGGCATCCTCATTTCCGAGATAACCACCTACGATTATCCCTTCGCCAAGCTGGCGGATGCCACCGGGATTGACATCGCCCTGGTGGGCGACAGCCTGGGTATGGTGGTGCTGGGGTATCCGGACACGGTTTCTGTGACCATGGAGGAAATGCTGCACCATTCCAAGGCAGTGGTGCGGGGGATCGAACATGCCCTGGTGGTCGCCGACATGCCCTTTGGTTCCTACAACAGCTCGATTCCGCAGGCCATCGGCAATGCCAATCGCCTGCTCAAGGAAGGGCGGGTCGATGCGGTCAAGCTCGAAGGCGGGTTGGCCATGGCCGAGACCGTGGCGGCCATTGTCCGGGCCGGAATCCCGGTGCAGGGCCATATCGGCTTGACGCCGCAGACAGCCACCAGCCTCGGCGGCTTCAAGGTCCAGGGCAAGAGCGCCGAGGCGGCCCGGCAATTGATCGACGACGCCCGCGCCCTGGAGGATGCCGGCTGCTTCTCCATCGTGCTCGAAGCCATCCCCGCGCCCCTGGCCGAGCAGATCACCAAGGCGGTTGCCATTCCCACCATCGGGATCGGCGCCGGTCCGGGCTGCGACGGCCAGGTGTTGGTGATCCACGACCTGATCGGCCTCTATGACCGCTTCGTCCCCAAATTCGTCAAGCAGTACGCTACGATCAACGAGCAGGTGGTGGCCGCCCTGAGCCAATACAAGACCGAGGTGGAGAGTCGCGCCTTCCCGGACGAGGCCCACAGTTTCGCCATGAAAAGCGAAGAATTGGACAAGCTGATGCGCTTGTATTGAGCAGAACGGCGCCACTGTCACGGAGGTTTTCCGCTTCGCGCCGTGGGCAATGTTCCGAAAAGCCGGGCTTATCCGAGTTGTCGCTCGACGCTTTGCACCTTGTCGGCCATGCTCTGGTCCCGGTCGGTACGGGTGCCGAGTTTGATGGTGGTGGTGATGCGTGGCGCGCCCATCTCGTGGACCCGTTCGTGGCATCGCTTGACCGCGTCCCACTCGCCTTCGATATTGGGCCGTAGGCGCGCAGTTGCGACTTCAGCCCGGCTTCTTGCAGCCCCGGTGGCATTCGGCCACGTATTGGGAAACAGAAACGCCAACGCCCAGCGGCACCAGACATAACTCCAGAATCACATGCATGTTTCTTCCACCTTTGCCCTGCAAGCGCCAGGGCGGCGGTTGTCTGTTTGTAATAGTGGCATACTCTGTCTTTTTTTAAGACAACTCCATGGGTTAAGGTGTATAGTAACTGCCTGATTGGCTACAAGGGGATGGCGCCGAGAAGGGCTGTTTTCAGGCAACGGCCTGCTTGATGACAGGCTGTGGTGTGACATGGATGTGACAATTCTGTTTCATTTACGTGGGAAGGAGAATGTTATGCAGTTGTCAGCAGATCAGGATGACCAACGTTATTCCTGGAAGACAGTATGTCTCGCCGTATTCTTCCTCATTCTCGGCATGACCAGGGCAGGAGGCGTGCAGGCGGCCACTTGCAACCTCGCTGCGGGTGATTACACCGCCACGGCGCTCTGCAGTGCCAATGTCGGCGCGGAGAATGCGACTCTGACCTTGCAGGGGGAGGATATGACAAGGAGCATACCGTCGACCATCACGGTTAGCTCCGGCGGCCCGGCTGCCGAGGGGGTGCGCGTGTCCATGTTGACGGCGGGCTCCGGTACAGTGTCGGGTGGCAATGCTTCCGCCACGATCAGCAACCTTACGATTGTCAATAACAATACGACGTCGCCTTCGCTCGGCATCAACGTAGTGCTTGGTCCCGCCAACAACGCCGGCGTGAGGAGGCTGACTGGTGACGCCTCGCTGACGCTGGAAGGCACCAACACCATCACAGTCTATGGCGGCGGCGGCACCCTGGTTAACAATAAAGGCACCGGCAACGCGACCACCACTATCACCGGCAATTTTAACCTCACCAACTATACGGACAATGCCAACAACCAAGACGGGGTGGAAACAACGACGCAAAACGGAGGCACGGCAACGCTGAACATGCAGAGTACCGGCACCGTCAGCGTCAAGGGCGGCAACGGCATTTTGATCGATTCACTTGCCGCCGATTCCGTTGGTAACGGCACCGCCATCAACCGCCGCCTCGGCAGCGGTGACGTGTTCGGCAATATCGGTTCCGGCGTCACGGTTTTGCTGGACAATACCAATTCAGGCGGCGACACCGTTGATCCGGCCAAAGCCAACGCCGGTATCAGGGCCTTTACCCAAGATTCCACCATCCCACAGGTGGGCACGATTGATCTGACGACCGGGGCGACCGTCGAGACCGTAGGGAACAATGCCGATGGAATCAGTCTCGCGGTTGGAGACGACGGGAAAGACAAGACAACTGGAAACGTCGGGATAGTTGGAAACGACGGGACAGTTGGCAGCGGCACCATCAAACTGGTCAATTCCGGCAAAGTGACAACCACAGGACTCGCCAGCCACGGGATAGAAGTGTCCGGCAATTCCGATGCCGATAATCAGGCCGGGCTCGTGACGGTCGTCAATTCCGGCGACATCTCAACGCAGGGCAGGACGACCAGCCTCGATGATGCCAGCAATGGCATTTACATTCATACCACGACCATCGGTGCCGGCGCGGCCGCTGACATCGACCTGACCAACAGCGGCGGCATTTCAACCCAGGGAAGCGCCTCCGACGGCATTCTGGCGACGAGTGATTCCTCCTCCACCGGCAATGCCGGCAATATCTCCGTGACCAACAGCGGCAGCATTTCAACCCAGGGAAGCGCCTCCGACGGCATTCTGGCGACGAGTGATTCCTCCTCCACCGCCACCGGCAATGCCGGCAATATCTCCGTGACCAACAGCGGCAGCATTTCAACCCAGGGAAGCGCTTCCGACGGCATTCTGGCGACGAGTGATTCCTCCTCCACCGGCAATGCCGGCAATGTCTCCGTGACCAACAGCGGCCAGGTGCATGGCGGCTGGGGAATCGGCTCGGCAGCGGTGGTGACTGGGGGGGCCGCCCAAACCATCCTCAATAACGGCGTGATCGGTGCATTGAGCGAGCGAGCCATCATCGGCGATGCCACCTCGCCCACCGGTACGCTGGATATCACCAACAATGGCCAGATGACCGGTAGCGTTACCGCCCAGACGTCAACCACCACGCTGACCAACAATGGCACGTGGAACATGCGTAATGTCGCTGACATAGACGGCACGGGCAATGTGCGTGAGCTGGCAGTGGCGGTCAGCGATCTGGGAACCAGCGGCAACAACGCCATCGTCAATAACGGCACGATTAACCTGCTCAACAACCCTGCCGCTACGCAGGTCAACCATGACGGCGAGTACTCCACTGGTTACGCCGTCAACACAATGGGGCTGAAGGGCGCGGTGCAAGCCAAACTGTTGGGGGTTGCCACCTTTACCAACAACGGTGTCATCGATATGGGCGATGCTAATGGTGCGGTGGGTGACGTGCTGTATATCCCCGGCAAGTACATCAGCGGCGGCCGATTGTTGCTCGATACGGTCTTGAACGAAGGAGGCGCCAACAGTCAAAGCGACATGCTCGTCGTTGACAGTACGCAAATGGGCAATGGCCCGACGCTTATTAACGTCAAGAATGTCGGCGGCACTGGCGCGCAAACAGTCGGTAACGGCATCGAGTTGGTGCGGGTGACCGACAGCACCCAGTCGGCATCCGATGTTTTCCGCCTGAATAACCGCGTGGCGGTCGGTCTGTACGAATATGATCTCTATCAGAACGGGGTCGGCAGCGACTCGGCCGACGGCAACTGGTATCTCCGCACGCTTTACGGCCCCGACGGCAGCGTGGCGCAACGTCCGGAACCCTATCTGTATGTGCGCAATATGGCGGCGGCCAACAGCATGTTCATCCATACCTTGCATGATCGCCTGGGTGAGCCGCAGTATACCGAAACGTACGGTCAGGATGAAAAGCGCAAGAAAGACTATGTGCCGGCGGTTTGGGGGCGGGTGTTGGCCAGCACCACCGACAGTGAAAGCGCCGGCGGCCGCATCGATATGGAAACAAATACCAGCTTGGTGCACATTGGCGGTGATATTGCGCAGTGGACCGGTGGCAACAGCCGGTATCACCTCGGCGTGATGGGAGCGTACGCCAAAAGCGACACGTATGCCGAGGCGACCGATGTACGCTTTACCGGCAACGGCATAGCCCGCAAAGCCTCTGGTGATGTCGAAGGATACGGGGTCGGCGTGTACGGTACTTGGTACGGCAACGATAAACTGCCTGTCGGTCCTTACATCGACGTCTGGGCGATGTTCAACTGGTTCGACAATACGGTTCAAGGCAACGGTCTGACGAAAGAAACCTATAACAGCCATGGAGAGATCATATCGATCGAGGGCGGCTATGCCTTCATCGCGCACGACGGCGAGACACGGCAATGGATGATCGAACCGCAAGCGCAGTTGGCGTATACCTTCTACAGCTCGGATGACCATGTGGAGGCGAACGGCACCAGGGTGAGCAATGGTGACGGCAACGGTCTCGTTTCCCGCCTTGGAGTACGGTTTTACAGCCGCAGCAAGCTGGAAGACAACGGCATGCAACCGTTCATCGAGGCGAACTGGTGGCACAGCACCGCGAACAACAGCTTGGATTTCGATGGTGCGACCGTGAGCGACGGCGCGCCGGACAGCCGGTATGAATTAAAGATCGGGCTACAGACCGAAATTGTCAGGCACTGGCAGTTGTGGGGACATGTGGGCGATCAGTGGGGTGCGAACAGCTATAACAGTTATGGTGCCATGGCTGGGGTGAAGTATGTTTTTTAGACGATCTCAGAGCTGTCTCACAGATTTTCCACAGTAAGATTTGTGGAGAAACGGTATGTTGCGGTGATGGTGGTTTAAAGAGTTCGAACAAATTTCTTTTGGCGAACAGATTGAGCTGCAGCAATCGGAGTATCTGTTGCATGGAACTGCCGAATTTGGCTTTGAATTTCAGGTAAGCCAGCATGAGATAGACACACAAGGCGATCCAGCATTGGGTCAGGACAGCGTTGCAGGAGGTTCCCAAAAGGGGATCGTCTCCCGGATGGCCCGGCCGCGGGGCCATGTGAAGGCGGTGATGAAGAGCACCACCTATTCCAGATCGCGGTAGGCGGCGGGGATAAAGCGCGGGGTGCAGATGGCGAACAGGAGGAGGTCGTCCGGGCCGGTGTTGGTGATTCGCTGGCGGCAGCCGGGCGGAATGCGGACCAGGTCATTTGGTCTGACATCGCGCCCCACTTGGTCGCCCACCTCCACCCGGCCAGTACCCTGCACGATCAGGTAGCGTTCCTCGATGCCAGCCAGGCTGTGCCAACGGGTGGTGTGCCCCGGCTCGACCCTGGCCCGCGCCACCGAGACCGCCGGATCGTCCGGGGTGTTATGCAACTCGATGATGAAGCAGCCTTCCTCGAAGTAATATTCGTCCGGCGTCATTGGCGCCTGTCTCTTTTTTATCCGAGTTGTCGCTCGACGCTCTTCACTTTGTCGACCATGCTCTGGTTCCGGTCGGTACGGGTGCCCAGCTTGATGGTGGTGGTGATGCGCGGCGCGCCCATCTCGTGAACCCGTTCGTGGCAGCGTTTGACCGCGTCCATCACCGCGTCCCACTCGCCTTCGATATTGGTGCCGTAGGCATGTAGTTGCGACTTCAGCCCGGCTTCCTGCAGCACCCGGTGGCATTCGGCCACGTATTGGGAAACTGAAACGCCAACGCCCAGCGGCACCAGACATAAATCTAAAATTACGTGCATTCTTCCTCCTTCACTTCGGCACAACCAGTGGTGTTGTTTGCTAACAGGGCTGAAATCTTTTGTGTTATTAGGGGAAAACCCTAATGCCTTTTCCCTCTTGTACGTCTCTCCCACTATGCTACAGAGAGCTTGCGAAGACAACCCGCAATTCCACTGCCAAGAAGATCATGGGTATGGTCAGGCGTAGGGCAGGTCACGCCGGCCAGACCCTTGCGGCGCCGGGATGCGGGCCAACAAGGGTCTGGCGGATTGGCGCGGATGATGGACCTTCGAGGCAGGTAGAAGAAAACTGCTACTGGCAACGGAGCATGACCATCTGCATGATCAGTGGGGGCTCAAAAACCACGCTGGCCTTGCCCCACTCCCGATACCCGACGCTCACCCAGTCACCCTGCTTCTCCCAGGTCTCAAAGCCGAATTTCCAGCCGCCGCACTGGTCGGCACAGGTGTACTCGTGCACCGGGCCGAGGTAGAGAAAGGATGGGCCTTTGTCGTCCTTGCTCTGCCGGGTCTGGCCGATCAGCACCTGGTCGGCCCCACGGGCCATGGCCTCGGCCAGGATGGTGGTTTCCATGTCCCTGCCCGAGGATTTGGCCGGGAACTGCACCAGCGCCTCGGCAAATACCCGACAAGTTCTGCCCACCTGGGCCGGTTGAAAGGCCACTCCGGCCGTCTGGGTAGGTGGATAGACCGGACCGGAATAGGCGCTCGATTCAGGCCC
>WRKE01000271.1 GCA_009778235.1 Pseudomonadota bacterium | reverse complement strand
ACCCTGTTCGTGAACACCTCCTACAGCGAGCGCTTCGACGGCGACGGCTACGCCTATAACGGTAAAATCGGACTCAGGGTGAATTGGTAGAGTATCATTCCGCCACATTCATCCCACTCAACCTCGGCGATGGCTTTAGGCCGCATCATTTGATGCACGCCCTTCCACGGGCGACATGGTTGAAGTGGACACAAAATCGAGCGGCTCTTAACAAAATTCAGCATCATGGCTGCGTTTTAGTGTAATATCAATCTTTCCGGTCAAGATGCGCTGGTCCAATGGTTTTCAGCGCCCCGCATGCGGCGGCACGAACGCTTGTCATCTTGCCCGCCACCTGTATTCTACCGGCTCACCAACCTGATTGAGCGGACGACACGGTTGTCGGCGGCAAGCGATCTGGCAAGAGAGACCGTGGCGCCGAGGGGAAACGGCCGGTGATTGTTGCGGTCGAAACCCAGGTCCAAGGAGCTGGTTTTGCCGCCACGCAAGAAGAATGTCCCGATCAGTGCTGTTTGAATGAATAAGTAGCAAAGAGAAACCTCCTATGTCTATTCCTGTCAAGGTAGCTTTGGTAATCAGTAGCGTCATTGCCGTCGTTACAGCTGTCCAGGCCGGGATAGGGCTTCTCTTGATTCAAAGCAGCCTTGTGGAGATGATGCAGGGCGATTTGACGACAATGACCAGGATAGCCGAGAGCTTCGTCGACACGAAAATCAATCTCCTGAAAGCCTATACGGAGACTGTGGCGGTTCGGGTAGCCACGGCCTCGCCCGACGGACTGTCGGCAATTTTCGAGCAGGCCCAGCAACATTATCCGCAATTCTTGAGCTTCACCGTACTCGACCGCCGAAGCGAGGGGTATATTGGGAACAATCTGTTGCCCCTGGCCGATCGTTTTGCGGGCAACAAGTACCTGCAGAACGCCTTCCAGGGCAAGACAACCATCTCTACGACTCAGAAAGACCCCGAGACCGGGGAGCTGATCATCTCTCTCTTCGCGCCTGTGGATGCCGACAGGGTCCTGTCCGTGACCATCAGTGGCATGTATTTCAGGCAGCTTCTGGCCAACGTCGAATTCTGGGACACGGGCAGGTTGTTCATGCTGGACGAATACGGCACGCTCCTCGCCCATCCCAATTCACCGCTCTATATCGAGGAGCGTTACAACTTCAAGGAAATAGGTGGAAAGGATCCAGCATGGGCCAGTGTGGGCGCTGCCATCGCGACCATGCTCAAGGCGGATTCGGGGAATATCAGCTACGATATTGATGGCCAGCGTTTTATAAGCGCCTGGCAAACTCTGACCAATACCACAGAGGGTTGGGTGCTGTGCGTTTCAGTGCCTTTCAGGGATACCCCGGTGACCAGAAGCCAGCACATGTTGCTCTTGGCAGCCGCCATCTTTCTGGGGATCGCCATTTTCATCACCTTCCTCTTTTCCGGCCACATGGCCCGGCCTTTTATCCTGATTGAAGAACAAAACAAGATCCTTAAAGACCTGAACGAGGCCATAGTGCTCGCTGATGAGGCCAAAACCCATTTCCTGGCCAACATGAGTCACGAAATGCGTACCCCTCTGAACGCCGTCATTGGCCTGACCGAGTTGATGCTGCGCGACGAGCCAAACTTTCTGCCCGAACATGTTCAAAATCTGGAAAAAATTTTCGACTCCGGTTCCACCCTCCTGGGTATCATCAACGACATTTTGGATATTTCCAAGATCAACTCTGGTAAATTCGAAATCATCTCGGTGGAATACGACCTGGCGCCCCTGATTAACGACGCTGTGCAGCAAAACATGGTTCGCCTGGAGGGCAAATCCGTTCAGATGAAACTGTTGGTCAATCCGGACATGCCCGCCACGCTGCTTGGCGACGATCTCCGGATCAAACAAATTCTCAACAATGTGTTATCCAACGCCTGTAAATACACCCACGCCGGTACCGTATCGCTGAACATTTCCGGTGAGGCGGGAGAAGGCGACGAGTTCTGGCTGCTTTTCACGGTCCAAGACACCGGCATCGGCATCCTTCCGGGCAATCTGGAGAAGATTTTCGACTATTATTACCAGGTTGACACGAAAGCTAACCGCAAAATCGAGGGCACGGGTCTTGGGCTGCCTATCACCAAACATTTGATCAAGATGATGGACGGCACTATCACTGTGGAAAGTAAATATGGCTGCGGCAGTAGCTTCGCAGTCCGGATACGTCAGAAAACAGTGGGCAGCGTGCCGATCGGCAAAGAAATTGCGGACAGCCTGGCCAATTTTAGTTTTATCGCCGGCTATTTCCGCCATGAACTGTCACTCTCCCGCCAGGTGCAGTTGCTCGATGCCAAGGTGTTAGTGGTAGACGATATGCCCGTCAATCTGGATGTGGCCAAGGGCCTGATGAAACCGTATGGCATGCAGATAGACTATGCTGAGGACGGCCAGACGGCCATTGACCTGATCAGAGCGGCCCGCGTGCGATACGATGCCGTGTTTATGGATCACATGATGCCGGAATTGGATGGGATTGAGACTGTGCGGATCATCCGGGAAGAGATAGATTCAGAGTATGCCCGGACAGTGCCCATCATCGCCCTGACGGCCAGCGCCATGCTCGGCAGCAAGGAAATGTTTCTCCAGCACGGTTTTCAGGCGTTCCTTTCCAAACCCATCGACATCATGCAGCTCGATCTGGTGATCCGTAAATGGATACTGGGTAAACATGCTGATCCGCAGCATGCCCTTCGGCCAAAGATTTCGGCCGAAGACAAGGTGATGATCCCGCCCGCGGGCAATGACCGGCAAATCCTCGGCACCGATGTAGCGGCGGAAACCGTGCCGGCACCATGGGTTGAAGGGGAGATTGACGGCTTGAATTTCGCCAGAGGGTTGGAGCGATTCGGCGGCGACATGCCCACCTATTTAGAGATTGTGAGGTCATACGTCCATCATACCCCGGCCTCGCTGGAAAAGGTTCGGGCTGTCACCCCGGAGACACTGGCCGATTACGCTATCATTGTGCATGGCATCAAAGGCAGCAGCCGTCACTTCGACGCCGAGACTGTGGGAAACTTGGCCGAGGCCCTGGAACATGCGGCGAAAGCGGGCGACTTCGCCTTTGTCCAGGCCCACAACCCGATTTTTCTGGAAACCACGGAGAAGCTTCTGGCCGCGCTCTCAGTCAAACTGGAATCCTTGACAGACCAGAAACCAGTGAGAGTAAAACCAGACCCAATGGCGCTGGAAGCCCTGCGCCAATCCTGCGAGACCTTTGATATTGACCGGGTGGATCAGGCGATGCTATCGCTGACCAGCTATGAATACAGTTCAGACGACGGGGCGGAATTGATGGCCTGGCTGGAAGAAAAAGCCCGTCGATTGGATTTCAAGCAAATCGCCAAGCGGCTGGAAGAGAACCGGTCGATTTGAAGACGAGAGCATATTTACACCGAGAGGAAGAATGGAAATGAGCGCTGACCCAGAACGAAAAACCATCATGCTGGTCGATGACGACGCGACCACCCTGGAGGCCGGAAAGAAAATGCTCAGGCATGCCTACCGGGTGTATCCGATTTTATCCGGAGCAATCCTTCTGGATCTTCTGGAGCATGTCCTGCCGGATCTGATCCTTTTGGATGTCGAGATGCCGGACATGGATGGTTACCAAGTCATCACCTTGCTGAAAAACAACCCCAAGTGGGAATCCATTCCGGTCGTCTTCCTGACGTCAAGAGCCGACGAGGGCAGTGAGTTGCAGGGATTGTCCATGGGAGCCGTGGATTATATAACCAAGCCTTTCTCAGCTCCACGCCTTGTCAAGCGTATCAGAAACCATCTCCTCAACGCTGAGCAGAACAAGCAGCTCAAACGTTTCAACACCACCCTGCAAGATATGGTGGCCGTGAAGGCCCTCCAGCTTGCGGGCCTGCAAAACTCCATCATCGGGGTGCTAACCGACCTGGTCGAGTTCCGGGACTACACGACTGGTGGTCACGCTATCCGGACCCAGACATACATGCAGTTGATGACGGAAAAAATGATAGAGGAAGGGATCTACAAAGAGGAAGCATCGCTGTGGGACCTGGAACAGGTTATCTCAGCTAGCCAGTTGCACGATATAGGAAAAATCGCCATCAGCGATACCATTTTGCACAAACCCGGCAAACTGACGCGGGACGAATTCGAGAGCATGAAAAAGCACGTCGAAATAGGCGTGCAAGCCATCCGGAAGATAGAAAACGATTTAGAGGGAAAACTGACCGACAGCTCATTTTTGTACCACGCCCGGATGATAGCTGGCAGTCATCACGAAAAATGGGACGGCACCGGCTACCCCATGGGCCTCCGGGGCCTGGACATTCCTCTGGAAGGACGCTTGATGGCTATCGCCGACGTATACGATGCGCTGACTTCGGTCCGTCCTTATAAACAGCCCATGGCCGCCGAAGAGGCCAAACGAACCATCGAGAACGGCAGCGAGAGCCACTTCGACCCCCAGTTAGTGGACATTTTCACCAAAGTCGCCGATCAATTCGCGGAGGTGACCCGTACCGAGGCCTATCGAAACAAGGATTCAAGCCCGACTATTGCTCCGGTGGACAATTAGCTCAACCGCTGCCAGACATGTCTTGATTGATCCAAGCCCGGTCAGATACCATAATCAGAACCTTTCCCGGTTGTATGCGCAACAGGTGGTTTGCATGCCCGTTGCACACAGAATAATGGCCTGGCAAGAGGATGAATGACTATCCACTTCAATAACCACCCGCATGTTCATGATGGAGACTAGCCGTGAATCACGCCTCTGATGAAAAAAAGGTTATTTTGTCCGTTGATGACATCCCATCGAATTTGATAGCCGTAAAAAAAATTCTGGAACCCTTGTTCGATGTCCGTCTCGTAAAAGAAGGGGAGCGGATGCTGGACCTCTTGAAGCGAGAAAAGATCGACCTGGTGCTGCTCGACATTGAAATGCCGAAATATAATGGTTTTGAACTGCTGAAAATCATACGGGAAGACCCGACGCTTGCTCACATCCCCGTCATCTTCGTGACAACACACACCTCTCCCAGCTTTACACGGCGGGCCGCTGAGGCGGGCGCCCAGGGATATATTCTCAAACCGTTCAAACCAAGCCTGCTCATCCAACAGGTTCTGGAACAGCTCGACCTGGATAAGCCGATCGCACACCAGGATAACACTTATTCCCCCCTGACCGGAAACATGTGATGCCTGCACATTCCAGCTTGCTCCATACCTGGGAGCACCTCCACAAAACGATGAAGCGGAACCTGAGGGATCTTTTGACGTCCGGCTCCGATGCCTCGTTACAGGATGTGCACCTGCCCCTGCTCTACCGAGAAATGGTAGCTCGCGGTTCTTCCGCCGCTTCCATCCTGAATATAACATTCAAGACTCGATATGATGACAGATTGCCCCTGGTCATCCGGGCAAATGCCACGCTGCTGCGGCTGACGGTGGCCTTGATGCTGGATTATGTCATGGATTGCCATTCCTCCGGGGTGGGCTATACAAAATTTGAAGTGGACCTGGTCGAGAAGGATGGCTGGGATTATGTCCAGTTCGCCGCCTTGCGCGCCGGCGTGCGCAAACTCGAACACGAGGGCGACAGTATCCGAACGTGGTACAGCCAGGACGAGATGGAACAGTTCGCCACCCGCATGGATGGGTATTTCAACGAAGAAGATAAACGGAGCGCCGAGCCACGCTATGTCATTGGCATACCGCTGATTCCCGGCACCCAATCCACCGTGGCCGACGATCGCCCGGAGACCGCCACCTCCGGGTTGATACAGGCCACGGCTGGCGCCACCGCCTTAGTGGTGGACGACAGCCACATCAGCCGCATTTTAGCTGCCCATTGGCTCTCCCGTCACAACATAACGGCCGATGTCGCCGAACGCGGCGGGGTGGCCCTCAAAAACCTGGCAAGCAAACATTATGACCTGGTCTTCATGGATTATTCAATGCCAGGACTGAACGGGATAAAAACCACCGAGATTGCCCGTAAAAGAGGTTTTCTGGAGACCAGCTTCGTCGTCGCCCTGGATTACGACGACGGTTCCGAGGAAAACTGGGAAGACGACTTTTCAGCGGCTGGAATGCACGGATATTTGCCCAAGCCCGCTGATCCACTCAAACTGAATCTTTTATTGCTGGATCTGCTGCCGCGTTTGCACAGGCAGGGCGCTACAGGGCCGGCACTGGCGGACGAGCTGGATTCCATCGACAGCGCACGGGAAAATTTGATTCTCTCTCTGTCCGGGGTCGCCGAACTGGATGCGGAAATAGGCTTGGCCAACATGGGGCAGAGTGTGGAGATATATGCTGGCATGTTGCACCGGTTCACCGCAGAACTAGAGGACTATATCGAACCATTGCTGACCCTGCCCCTCGACGGCGCTTGGGCGGAAGTCACCGTGCGCCTGCATGTTCTGCGGGAATTTTTCGTCGGCATCGGCGCGGACGATCTGGCGCAGAAGGCTGCCAGCCTGGCGGCAAAGGCGGACAAAGGAGGCAGCAGTGAGTGCATGTCGCGTATCCAAAGTTATTGCGACGCCATGATGCGCTTACGAGCCAAGCTGATAGGCCTTAAAACCAAAAAGAGCCAAGACAGCATCCCCGAACGGAACGAGCAGACAACGCCGCAGGATGTGCAGACCGATCTGGCGACACTCAGGCAACACCTATCACTTTTGCATGACGCCTGCCAGTCGTTTCGCTCCACCGAAGCCCAGACAACGGCGGACAGCCTGAGAGCAATGGTCTGCGATGAAGACCTGGCCGATCAAATAGCAACGATCTGCGCCTTGGTCGACACCTTGGATTACCATGAAGCGCAAGAGCGATGCGCACGCCTGCTTGAGACGATTACGCCATCTGAACGCGATACCGTTTCAGTACAATAGACGCGCGTGGTGGCTACGCTGGAGAGATGACCATGGATGCAAATGATCAAAATAAACGACTTGGTGGCAACAAGTCGAGCGTGAGCACTGAAGCCTCTTCCGACCAGCGAATCCAGGAATTGCAGGCAGAAAACCGGCGGCTGACCTGTCAATTAAGCACGCTGAAAAAAGCCAGGCGGATCAAGACAAGGCCGCTTGAGGGACGAATGCGCCGGAACACTTCCCGCCCCTTCACTCAACCAACGCCTTCAGAAGGTTCACCGACCTGGCACCTGTCAACACTCACGGCTCAAGTGCGGCAAATGGAGGAATTCACCCATCTGTTGCTCGAATCCACCCCCATGATTTGCACCTTATGGGACGCGGACTGCAACCTGGTCGACTGTAACCAGGAAGCGGTCAAGATAGTCGGCCTCAAGGACAAGGCCGAGATGATCGATTATTTTTTTGAGCGTAACCCTGAACGCCAAGCAAACGGGCAAGACAGCCGCAGCGAGGTGAAGCGCATCATCGGAACGGCTCTCGAAAAAGGTTATCTGCGTTATCAATGGATGAGCCGCGTCACAACCGGCGAGATTCTGCCCCTTGACGGGAGTGCGGTACGGATTCCGTGGGGCGATAGCTACCGCGTCCTCTGCTATGCCCAGGACCTGCGGGAGATCAGGAACCAGCAGCGGCTTGCGGAAGAGGCGGAGGAGCGCGCTCAACTGCTGCTCGAAGCCACCCCCATGATTTGTACCCTGTGGGATGAGGACGGCAACCCGATCGACTGTAATCAGGAGACAATCAAGATTCTCGGCCTCAAGGACAAAAAGGAGTTTGTCGAGCATTTTTTCGACCGCACCCCTCAATTCCAGCCAAACGGGCAAAGCAGCCGCATCGAGGTGCGGCGAATCGTCAATGAAGTTATTAAAATCGGTTGCTTACGTTATGAATGGATGGCCCGTACCGTAGCGGGCGAACCTCTGCCGGTTGGCTCAACCTCAATACGGATGCCGTGGCATGATGGCTATCGCGTTATCTCTTATAGCCGGGATCTGCGTGAAATCAGAAAACAGCGGCACCAGATGCAGGAAGCGGAGGAGCGGGCTAGGCTGCTGCTCGACAACCAGCCATTGGGTGCCAGCATATGGGATGAGAACGGCAACCTGATCGACTGCAATCAGGCATTGCCACGTCTCCTCGGTGCCGCCAGCAAGGCCGACGTGCTCCAGCGCTTTTATGATTTTCATCCGGAATTCCAGCCCGATGGCGGTATCAGCAGAAACCAGGTGAACGCTCATATCCGCGCTGCCCTTGCCGGTGCCGATTATGGGAAACTTGAATGGATGCACAGCACAGCCTCAGGAGAACCGTTGCCGGTGGAAGTAACTCTGGTCCGGACACCTTGGCAGGATACATGGCATGTCGCGGCCTATATACGCGATCTGCGCGAGACCTTGGCCCATCAGGAAGCGGAGCAGCGGGCCGGGCTGCTGCTCGACTTCTCGCCGCTCAGCGCTGTCTTGTGGGATCATGACGCCACGATTCTCGACTGCAACCGAGCATGTTTGAGCATGTTCGGCGCGGCCGATAAAGCTGATTTCATCAACCGCTTTTATGAATTCAGTCCTGAATATCAACCGGACGGCACCCGCAGCCAGGATCAAGCGGTCGCCAATATCCGTGCCACTCATAAAGCCGGTCATCAAAAAATCAAGTGGATGCACCACACAGCCTCAGGGGAACTGATACCGACCGAAGTCACGTTGTTCCGGGTTCCCTGGAAGGATGAATTTTGTGTCGCCGCCTATATCCACGATCTGCGTGAGAGCATAGCCCGTCAGGAAGCGGAGGATCGCGGCAAGATGCTGCGGGAGGCCGTACCGCTCGGCGCGGCCCTGTGGGATCAGGAACACAATATTATCGAATGTAATCAGGCGATCTTGCGCATGCTCGGCATCACTGACGCCTCGGACTATATCAATCGGTTTTATGCGCTGAGCCCGGAGTACCAACCCGACGGCAGAGCCAGCAGGGAGAAAGTGATCGAACATATCGACATGGCTTTCGCAACCGGCCATCAGCGATTTGAATGGACGCATCTCACAGTTTCAGGGGACTTGGTGCCCACGGAAATCACCCTGGTGCGGCTTCCTTGGCAGGGTGGCTGGTGCGTTGCAATGTATATCCTCGATCTGCGTGAGCGCTTGGCCCGCGATGAGGCGGTGGAACGAGGCAGGATATTGCTGGACGCCATACCGATCGGCGCGGCCCTGTGGGATCAGGAACACAATGTTGTCGACTGCAATCAGGCATGTTTGCGTATATTCGGCTTCAGCGATAAACGCGATTTTATAAACCACTTTTATAAACTGAGTCCGGAACTGCAACCCGATGGCACAGTCAGCAGAGATGGAGTGAGGGCGTGGATCCAGGCCACCATTGCGACCGGCTACCAACAATTCGAATGGATGCATTGCACCCTCTCAGGGGAACTGGTGCCCACGGAAATCACCCTGGTGCGGATCCCCTGGGGAGGGGGCTGGGGCATTGCGTCCTGTCTCCGTGACTTGCGAGAGGTGAAGATTCAGGAACAGCAGGCGCGGGAAGCTGAAGAGCGTTATAGACTACTGCTGGATTCCACACCTCTTGGCGCCGTCCTGTGGCATAGGGACAGTTTCGTTCTTGAGTGCAATCAGGAAATGTTGCGCATGTTTGGTCTTTCCAATAAATGCGAATATATCGATCAATTTTACCTGATGGACCCCGAATTCCAGCCCGACGGCATGGCCACCGAAAAGAAAAGGGCTCAACTTCTCCAACTGGCAGAGGAGAGCGGCTATCAACAATTCGAATGGATGTACAGGCTGCCCGCCTCGGGAGAGCTGCTGCCAGCGGAGGTCACCCTGGTGCGGATTCCCTGGAAGGGTGGCTGGTGCATCGCGGCCTACTCGCGCGATCTGCGAGAGGTCAAAGCCCATGAACAGAAGATGCGGGAGGCGCGTGAACATGCCCAGCATCTGACAGACATCACCCGGGCCGCCCAGATAGCGTCTCAAGCGAAGAGCGAGTTTGTGGCCAGGATGAGCCATGAACTGCGCACCCCCCTCAACGCCGTTATCGGCTTTCTGGGCGTGGAACTGCAAAAGGACCTGCCTCAGGAGACCTGCGACCGCCTGGAAACCTCACTGGATGCCTGCTATAACCTGCTGAGCCTGATCAACGACATTCTGGACATTTCCAAAATAGAGGCGGGCCATTTTGAACTGAACAATGACAACTATCGTCTTGTCCTCGCCATCAACGAGGTCATCGCCTTCAACTCTTTCCGCATGGCGCAAACTCGCATTACCTTTCGCCTGGAAGTGGATGAAAACCTGCCGTCCCGGCTCAACGGCGATATTCTGCGTATCAAGCAAGTGCTCAACAATTTGTTCAGTAACGCGTTCAAATATACGGAAGAAGGCATGGTGACGTTTTCCGTCGGGCGCGCGCCACTTGCGCCAGGGGAAGAAGAGCAGCCCGGCATTTGCCTCGTCCGCTTCAGCATCCAGGATACCGGCCAGGGCATCAAGGCCGAAAACCTGAAAAGCCTGTTCACCTCGTATGCCAGGTTCGACAGCAAGACCAACCGGCTTATCGAAGGCACCGGCCTGGGCCTTGCCATCAGCAAGAACCTTGTGGAAATGATGGGCGGACTGATGGAAGTGAAAAGCGAATACGGAATAGGCAGTGACTTTTCCTGCGTCATTCCCCAGACTGTTGTCGACCCCACGCCGATTGGCCGCGTAACTGTGGGTGATATGACCAGCCTGCATGACGTGTCCCAGCGTCACCGCCATAGGAACAGCCCCGCATGGCAATGTTCCCATATGCCTTATGCCAGAGTGCTGGTGGTGGATGATGTACAGACCAACCTGGATGTGGCCAGGGCCATGCTGAAACGGTACGGCATGACGGTGGACTGCGTCACCAGCGGCCAGGAGGCCGTCGATCTGATACTAGTGGGAGAGCCCCATTACAACGCGGTATTCATGGATCACATGATGCCGGGCATGGACGGCGTTGAGGCCCTGCGCCGTATCCGGGCCATAGACAGCGACTATGCCCGTTCGCTGCCGGTCATCGTCCTCACGGCCAACGTCGTTGCCGGCAATGAAAAGATG
>WRKE01000270.1 GCA_009778235.1 Pseudomonadota bacterium | reverse complement strand
AATTCCTGCATTGCGCGGCTGGTGTAACGGGAAACCAAGGGCTCTTGATAGATATCACGATTCATAATTTTTTAACTTTTGTTTTTAATAATAACGCAAATATAAATAGTTAAACTGTATAACACAAGGTGTTATCTTAAAACTGTCCTTGAATGGTGCGAGCTTATCACTCTACACCACCTGGGCAACGAGGCCAAGTTATATGGCGGGAACCAGGAGGATGAACAGGGCGACATCCCTTGAGGTCCAAATCATGCAAACATGTTGATCCATGTGTCTCGTTGGCTGCGGGGGAGGAGAGTGTATTGCCAGTCACAGTGGTGGTCAGATTTTTTTTGTCTTTGCAGGGGCAATGATCGATAATTGGTCGTTTTCACGTCAGGCAAACGAGAATATACGCGATTAAACAGTGAATTATAATAAAAATAGCAACCGTTGGCTCAGGTTTCGATACCAGGACTCAATTCTGATGTTCTATAATGTCGCATAATATATATTATGTTAAATTTTATTCATTTAATAATTAAAGCATGTTACGATGGGATAAGCATGGTCGCCTGCACCTGAGGCCGCTCTACTCCCTTGAACCACGACCGCTTCAACCGAAACAGCACATCGTGCGACTTGGTCGGGTCAAACTGGGGACGGCCAAGGTGAAAGCCGATGCCCGGAAAGACCCGCCCTTGACCCTGAAGATGGAACAACAGATGGCCGTTCTTTTTTTTAGGCGCGATCAATTGCTGCGCCGGCAGCATAAAAACCGGTTCTAAATTGCCTTCACCAAAGGGTTGCATCCGCTGAATGTCTTGCATCAAGCGTGTCGATAGCATTGAGGCGTCGGCTAGACAATAGTCGATCCAGATCTGTTCCATCGCTTGCACTTCCCGCGTCAACAAGTTGACTTTTTGGTTAAAATCTGCGGCAAACTGTTCAAAGTTCTGTCGTTTGATGGTCAGGCCGACCGCCATGGCGTGGCCGCCGAATTGTTCAATCCACTGATCGCAATGGGCTAGGATCTGAAATAGGTTGATTCCCTTGATAGATCGACCCGATCCCCTGACGATCCCCTCCCCTGCCCCCTGCTTACAATCATCGGCAAAAACCAGCACCGGCCGTTGATGCCGATCAACCAACCTGGAGGCGAGGATCCCCAATACTCCGGTATGACAATGGGGTTGGTACACAATCAGCCCGTTTTTTCCTGCTTGCACCTGTTCGTCGCTGGCCGCCTCAATTGCGGCCAGCGCTTTCATTTCCAGTTGCTTGCGCGCGCTGTTCATTTGCTCCAGTGCATTGGCAGCGATTTGACCGCTTTCCATGTCGCTTGCCAACAGGAGCGCCAAACCCGCTTCCGGCTGACCCAGTCGTCCGGCGGCATTTATTCTGGGTGCCAATTTAAAGGCAATATCTTCCGTGAAGATCTCACGTTTTTCCAGCCTGCTGCCAGAGCGGAGAAAAACAAGACCAGGACGCCTGGTTGCGGTTAATACTTCAAGCCCTGCCCGAACCAAGATACGGTTCACCCCAGTCAACGGCACCATATCGGCAACCGTGCCCAGTGCCACTAAATCAAGATATTGCTTCAGGTTAATCCGGATGCCCATGGCCTTGCGCAGTGCCATGAGCAGATAAAAGGCCACGCCGACCCCTGACAACGCATCGCTGGGAAAATTGCATCCAGGCTGCTTGGGATCAAGGATCGCATCAGCCCCAGGCAATATGTCCGGAGGTTCATGATGATCGGTGATCACCACCCGAAGCCCCTGCTGGCGCGCATAGGCAACCTCTGTCACCGCCGAAATGCCGCAATCAACCGAAATCAAGACTCCGCCCTGGCCTGCGGCCGGAGCAATCAGTCGATCAATCGAATCAATCGACAGCCCATAGCTTTCCTGCAGCCGGTTAGGGATGTATGAATAGACTTGTTTCTTGCCCAGATCCTGGAAAAAGGAGACCAGCAGGGCGGTGGCGCTGATCCCATCGACATCGTAATCACCATGGATGAAGATGGGCTGGTTGTGGTCGCAGACTTCAACAATGCAGGCAACCGCCTCGTTCATCCCCTTCATTTGTTCCGGAGGCGGCAGCATGTTTAAATGCGGATGCAAGAATTCATCAGCCTTTTCCAAGGTGTCGATGTTGCGCGAATAAAGGATTTCACCCACCTGGGGAACAAGCCCAAATTCCCTGGCGATGGTAGCGCCGAATGACCTTTCTTCGTTGCTGCCGTCACAGGCCATTGCATAACTCTTGCATTTGAAAGACATATCCTGCTTTCCTGTCAGGCGTTGAGGAAGCGGTCAATCGTTGCCAGAACCGTATCGGCTTGATCGACCTGATGCCAGGCCACTTGCTGCTGATTTCTGAACCAGGTTAGCTGGCGTTTGGCATAGCGACGGGTATCGCGGATCAAGGTGGAGAGAGCGGCCTGGCGGTCAGAGGCACCGCTGAGATAGGCCAGCATGTGCCGATAGCCGATCGATTGCATCGAAGGGAGCTCGGCTTGATATCCCCGGGCCAGCAACCATTCAACTTCCCCGGCAAATTCGTCGCACATCATACTGATTGAGCGCTGTTTGATGCGATCATAAAGCATTTCGCGCTCGCAGGTCAGTCCCATCAGAAGCATTCGGGAAAAAGATGGGGGAGCCAGGCATTGTTGTTGGTGGCGCATGTGCTGTGACCAGGGGATTCCGGTGGCATGAAAGATTTCAAGCCCCCGCAGCAGTCGCTGGGTGTCGTTTACATGAATGCGTTCGCCGCTTTCCCGGTCCACAGCCATGAGTTCCCGGTGCAATGCCCCCCTCCCCTCCTGGTCCAGACGCTGGCGCAGAAGGATGCGAATATGATCAGGAACTTTAATAGTGTCGAAGAGGCCATTGATTAATGATGACAAATAGAGCCCGGTTCCGCCAGTGAGCAAGGGGATGCGGCCCTGGGCATGAATGGCGGCAATGGTTGCCTGGGCATCCTGAACGAATCTGGCCGCATCGTATTGCTCGTCCGGATCAACTATATCGATCAGATGATGGGCAACGAGTCGCTGCTCCTCTTTGCTTGCCTTGGCGGTGCCGATATCCATGTACCGATAAACCTGCATCGAGTCCATGGAGATGATCTCGCAGCCGAACCGGGTCGCAAGCTGAAGGGACAAGGCGGTCTTGCCGATGGCGGTTGGACCGGCCAGGACCAGGACTGGCGCGGTGATAGAGTTGCCAGGGGCAATCATTCGAAACTGACCAGGGGCAAGAACCGTTGTAAGGTAGCTGGACCGATGCCCGGCACGGCCAGCAAATCCTCGGCACCTCGCAGTTGCCCTTTATTCTGGCGTTCGGCCAGCAGCAACGCTGCCCGGTGGGGACCAATGCCGGGCAGCATGAGCAGATCATCCAAGCTGCTTTGATTGATGGGCAAGGGGCAGCGGAAAAACAGGGCCAGCCTGGCGGACAATTGGCACCGGTTGGTATCGGAAAAATAATGCCATCCATCTGATTGCTGAGAATTTAGACGAGCTGGAGCGATCCCCTCTGGCCGCGGTCTGGGGTGATTGTCCGGGACACTGATCACCTGCCACTGTCCTCCATCCTGAACGCGCTCCACCGCATAGACCGACGGAGATGGTTGCGAGTGGCGCGGCAGGAGCTGTAACCCGAATATACCCACAGCCAAAAGAAAAAGGACAAGCGCCTGCTTGTCCTTGCTGCCGGTGTTGTCCGCGACTGGACGCTCAACCTCGATGTTTTTCATCCTTCATCAGCTTGTAGTTGATACTGTCCACTAAGGCCTGCCAGCTTGCCTCAATAATATTCACCGACACCCCGACCGTCCCCCAGCTCTCCTCCAGATCCCTGCTTTCCACCAAAACCCGAACCTTGGCGCCGGTGCCATGTTCGCCGCTCAGCACCCGGACCTTGTAATCGGCAAGATCCATATCCTCGAGACTCGGATAAAATCTGATCAGAGCCTTGCGCAGAGCGCGGTCCAGAGCATTCACCGGTCCTTCGCCCATGGAGGCGGTGTGGACCTCATTGCCATCAACATAAAGCCGGATGGTGGCCTCGGTGATCGGCTGCTTGGCCTTGTCATGGTTGTGGTGCAGCACCCGGAAGGCCTCGAGTTGAAAAAAATCCCGCTGCAAGCCCATGGCCCGCCGCATCAAAAGTTCAAAGCTGGCCTCGGCGGCTTCGTATTGATACCCCTGGTTTTCCAAATTTTTTAATTCGTTGATGATGGCGGCCATGGTCGGGTCGTCCTGGTCGATGTCCAGTCCGTATTTTTGCGCCTTCATCAATACATTGGCCTTGCCCGATTGATCGGAGATGAGCACCCGGCGGGCATTGCCGACCTTTTCCGGGGCAATGTGCTCATAGGTCATGGGATTGCGCTGCACCGCGCTGACATGGATCCCGCCCTTGTGGGCAAAGGCTGATTCGCCCACATACGGCTGGTAGCGGTTGTGCGGCAGATTGGCCAGTTCGTTGACCAAGCGGGCAGTGGTGTACAACTGGTCGATCCGCTTGCCCACCTTGCATTCCAACCCCATCTTGAACACCAGGGCCGGAATGATCGAGGTCAGGTTGGCATTGCCGCAGCGTTCGCCGAACCCGTTGATGGTCCCTTGAACATGGGTGGCCCCCATATGCACGCCCATCAAGGCGTTGGCCACCCCGGTCTCGGAATCGTTGTGGCTATGAATGCCGATACGGACCTGGCTGCCCTGTTCTGCTCGGTATTGCAGCACCCTTTGCAAGATTTCCGGAATCTCGTGCGGCAAGGTGCCGCCATTGGTGTCGCACAGCACGATGGTTTCGGCGCCGCCGGCGATCGCCTTACCCAAGGTGGCCAGGCAATATTCGCGGTTATTTTTAAACCCGTCGAAAAAGTGCTCGGCATCGTAAATCAGGTGCTGGACGTTAGGGCGCAGATAGGCGAGCGAATCTTCGATAAGTTGCAAGTTATCTTCAAGTTCGATTCGCAAGGCATCGATAACATGAATATCCCAGCTTTTGCCGAAAATGGTGACCGCCGGGGTCCGGGTCGCAAGCAAGGCCTGGAGATTGGCATCTTTTTCCGGTTTTTGATGAAAATGGCGGGTCGAGCCAAAGGCGGCCAGTTTCGCCTGTTTGAGTGCCACGCCCTGCATCTGCTTGAAAAAATCAACCGCCAGGGGATTAGAACCTGGCCAGCCGCCTTCGATGAAATCAATGCCAATCCGGTCCAGTTGGCGGCAGACCTTGATTTTATCGTCAACCGAGAGATTGAAATTCTCGGCTTGGGTTCCATCCCGCAGGGTGGTGTCGTACAGCTCGATGAATCTGGCCATGTTTTCCGGTATTATTCGGCCTCTTCAGCCGGCAGGTTATCTTTATCCAGAGCAAAGGCGTCGTGCAGGGCCCGAACCGCCAATTCAGTGTACTTCTCGGCAATGATACAGGAAACCTTGATCTCCGAGGTCGATACCATCATCATGTTGATCCCCTCTTTGGCCAGGATCTGGAACATGGTCGAGGCAATGCCCGGATGGTTGCGCATGCCGACGCCCACAACCGACACCTTGGCTATCCCCTCATCCCCGGTTACGGCCTGGGCGCCAATATCAGCGGCCACTTTTTTCAGCAGTTCCATGGCCCGGTTATAGTCGCGCCGCAGGACGGTGAAGGTCATGTCGGTTAAGCGGCCATCGGTGGTGTTTTGGATGATCATATCCACCAAGATGCCGGCATCGGAAACAGGAAGGAAGATTTTAGCAGCAATTCCAGGCTGATCCGGAACTTGTTTAATAGTGATTCGAGCATCGTTCTTGCTATAGGTAATGCCGGAAACCAGCATGGATTCCATGATCTTCTCCTCCTCGATAACCCAGGTGCCAATATTTTCTGAAAAAGTGGAACGGACATGCACAGGCACGGAAAACCGTTTCGCCAGACTCACCGCCCGGATATCCAAGACCTTGGCCCCCAAGCTGGCCAGTTCCAGCATCTCTTCATAGCTGATATAATCGATTTTTCGCGCTTGCGGGCAAATGTTGGGATCAGTGGTGTACACGCCGTCGACATCGGTGAAGATTTCACAGGCATCGGCCCGCATCGCCGCGGCCAGGGCCACCGCGGTGGTATCTGATCCCCCGCGTCCCAGGGTGGTGATATCACCGGCGTCGGTCACGCCTTGAAAACCGGCGATGACCACTATTTTCCCCTGGTCGAGATGTTTGTTGATCAGGTCCGGATCAATCGACTCAATCCGGGCCTTGGTGTGCATGTTGTCGGTGCGGATGGCAACCTGGTCGCCCAACAGGGAGACCGCGTCGCCTCCCATATCCTTGATTGCCATGGCAAACAGCGCCACCGTGACCTGCTCGCCGGTGGCCAGCAGCATATCCATCTCCCGTTGATCGGGAATATGCTGCATGGCCAAGGCCAGGCCAGTCAGCCGATCGGTTTCGCCGGCCATGGCCGACAAGACCACCAGCATGCGATTGCCTTGCCGGTGATTTTTCAGCACTCGCCCTGCCACTGCCTTGATTTTATCTGTGGTCCCCACCGAGGTCCCACCAAACTTTTGAACGATCAGCGCCATAATTCAAGTCCGCACAGAAAAGAAATAAGATGTAAAAAACATGAAGAGTGAGCCGCAACACAGCAGAACTGGGGCGACAAGTCGCCAGTCCTGTCCGTTGAGTCGCTTGCCGCGACGGCACCAGCAACGCCTCACCGTGCCATCAAAAACAGAGAGCGAAATTTAAGGCGTATTTTTAAATTTGCAACATCTATCCATTTTCAGTACATACGGGGCAATTTTCCCGTTTTTATGCCCCATCCCCATATCATGGCCGCATCTGATCTGCATATTGTCCTGGTGGAACCTGAAATACCGCCCAACACCGGTTCCATTGCCCGTTTGTGCGGCGCCACCGACACCGTCCTCGACCTGGTCCATCCTTTAGGATTTTCTGTTGACAACCGACACCTCAAACGGGCCGGGCTTGATTACTGGCCCCATGTCCAGATCAACTATTGGGCGAACTTTGATGCCTTTCTGCATGAGCAGGATGAACACCATCTGTATTTTCTCACCACCAAAACGAATCGATCCTATACCCAAGCGCGGTTCAAACCCGGTGATATGCTTATCTTCGGCAAGGAGACAAAAGGCTTGCCGGAAGATATTCTGGCGCTGTATAGTGACCGCTGCTTAACAATCCCCATGACCAATCCCCATATCCGCAGTCTCAATCTCGCGATGGCCGCGGGTATCGTTTTGTATGAAGCCCTGCGGCAAATCCGCCAATAATTTTTTTTGTCATCACCCCTTCTGTACCAAGGAGAAAAACACCAATGCCCGAACGAATTTTTAATTTCAGCCCTGGTCCCGCCACCCTGCCCCCTGCCGTGCTCCAGGAAGCCGCGGCCGATATTGTCAACTTCCACAACTCCGGGATGAGTTTGATCGAACTTAGCCACCGCTCCAAGTCCTTCATGGCCGTGGCCGAGGAGACCGAGGCCCTGATCCGGGAGTTGATGGGTATCCCCAACAATTACAAGGTGCTCTTTCTCCAGGGCGGCGCCTCATCCCAATTCTTCATGGTGCCCATGAACCTGCTGGCCAGCAATCAAAAGGCCACCTACCTCAACACCGGGGTGTGGGCGAAGAAGGCCATCAAGGAGGCCAAGCTGTTTGGCCAGGTTGAGGTCGCCTATTCCAGCGAGGAGATCACCTACAAACGTGTGCCCCGCGATGATGAATACAAGGTTTCGGCCGACAGCCAATACCTCTACTTTGTCACCAACAACACCATTTACGGCACCCAGTTTCCCGACATGCCCGCCAAGGACATGATGCTGATCGCCGACATGTCATCAGACATTCTGTCTCGTCCGGTGGATGTCTCCAAATTCGGCTTGATCTTTGCGGGCGCCCAAAAGAACATGGGCCCAGCCGGGGTGACCGTGGTGATCATTCGTGATGACCTGCTCGACCGGGTTGGTGACCAGGTGCCGACCATGCTCAAATACAAAACCCATGCGGACAAGGATTCCATGTTCAACACCCCACCCTGTTTCCCCATCTACTGCGTCGGCCTAGTTATGCGCTGGCTCAAACAGTTGGGTGGTGCGGCGGCCATCGAAAAGATCAACCGCGAAAAGGCGGCGCTGCTGTATGAGGCGATCGACAGCCTTGCCCTGTATCGGGGCCATGCGGAAAAGGAATCCCGTTCCCTGATGAATGTCACCTTCAACCTGCCCACTCCTGAACTGGAGGGCCAATTTATCCGTGAAGCCGGCGCCATCGGGCTCGACGGGCTCAAGGGACATCGTTCGGTGGGAGGCTGCCGCGCCTCGATCTATAACGCCTTCCCCAAAGAAGGTGTGGAAAAGCTGGTGGCCTTCATGGCCGATTTCGCAAAGAAGAACGGTTGATTACCTTAAAAGCCCGGACCAGGGGCAACACCTGCGTCCGGGCTTGCCCCGCTGCCTGTGGATTATCAAGGTGACATCATCCGCCCGCCCAGCGAGGCCTTTTCTCTGATCCTCCAGGTCACGACCGGTTGCTCCCACAATCACTGTACCTTCTGCGGCGCCTACCACGACAAACCCTTTGGGATCAAACCCTGGTCCCAAATCAAAATTGATCTTGATTTTGCCGCCACCTGGTGCCGGCGGCATCACCCCACCCTATTTTTGGCCGACGGCGACGCCCTGGCCCTGGACCATGCGCAGTTGATCAGACTGCTTCAACAGATCCGGCACCAACTGCCGTGGATCCGCCGGGTCAGCTCCTATGCCACCTGCCAGAACATTCTGGCCAAAACCGAGGCTGATCTCAATGAATACAAGCAGTTGGGGTTGAGTCGACTCTATATGGGCCTGGAAACCGGCCATGATCCGACCCTGCGGGCCATTGCCAAGGGCGTGGACAGCGCCCAGATGATCAAGGCCGGCCAGCGGGTGCGGGCGGCTGAGATCTTTTTGTCTGTCACCTGCCTGTTAGGCATTGCCGGCCCGGAAAACTCCCAAGACCATGCCCGGGCCACCGCTCGGGCCCTTAACCACATGCAACCGCATCAGATTGCGGTCCTTACCTTGATGCTTCTCCCCAACACCCCCCTGTACCGGCTGATGCGCGCCGGGCGCTTTGCCCTGCCCGATCCTGTTCAGCTCTTCCAGGAACTGCACTGCTTGCTGGCGCATTTAGAGGGCTTCCGCACCCAGTTTCATGCCAACCACGCTTCGAACTATTTTTCCTTAAGCGGTCGTCTGCCCAAGGATCGGGAGCGCATGCTGGCCACCATCGACCAGGCCTTGGCCGGTCTTCTGCCGCTCAAGCCCGAGCTTTTGCGCGCCCTGTAGCCACATTGCCAACAAATTAAAGGAGTTTTTGAAAATCCGACACAAAAATCTATCGTTCTTTACACACCAACTTCTTGATTTAACTGAAATATACCAGGATTTCCGTTGTGTTGAGGAGCCGACGTATCCAGCATTTTGAGGATGCTGTTCCAACGTGAACAAGAAAAGCAAGCCGTTTGACAGGCTAAGCAGAGGACCAGCAGATCTTCCATGAGTGACTTATCTACAATTCCAAGACCTTTTCCCAAGGTGGAACACGCATATCACGGGGGTTGCGTTGCGGCCGCGGCCCTGCTGGCGCTGATCTTGGCGGCAGGGCCGGCCCTGTCGGCGACGGAACAGACCGCTTTACCCGAGTTGGCTGCCAGCTACCGTTTTCTGGTCAGTGACCGCCAGGACAGCGGCATCCTCTACATTGCCCAGGCCGGTGAGCTGCGCGGCCAACGTCTGCCCTTGAGTTTTCACGACAGTGCCGTCTACTGGGGGCGACATGTCTGTGCCGCGGCCGATTGCACAGTGACCGATCTCTACGATCAGCAGGCCTTTACCCTGTTGCCGGAGAAAACACCGGCCGGCGATCTCCAGACCGAACGGGTCAATATCCACAACGGCAGCAATATTTACGATGCCGCGACCTGGCAGATAGCGGTAATGCTCGGCCACCGGCTCAATCGGCTGCCGCTGGCCGAGGGGCAGTACGCCTATGGTTTGGTGAACGCCCAAAACCGGTTGCTGGCCGCTGGTCATTACGGCGACAGCCGCCATCCCTCGCCCCTGCAGACCCGTGCCCGCTCGATTGGCCAGGTGTTTGTCTACAACCAAGAACGGATTACCCAACCCGCACAAGCCTACAGCTTCCGCATGCTCCCACGGGACTGGCTCGTGCCCGATCCTTTGGTTGGCACGCCCTACGCCCGTTTCATTACCGCTGCGGGCCTGCCGGCCGGCAATCCCGACTATCAAATGGGCACCATCAGTTGGACCGACTGGAAACCGATCACCGGCGAAAACTCCTGGGCCTTTCTCATTGGCCCGCTCCAGGCCGCCCATCTCCAGTTTGTCCTGGGCCACGAAAACGGCCATGTCCCCTTCCGTGAGCAGGCCATAACCAATGCTTTGGCCGTGCTGCCCGCCTTTGCCGCCATGCAGTCACCGCTGGGCGGCGTCTATTATGCCCCGCAAGGCACGGTCGCCAACCAGGGGGATGAACTGGTCGATCCGTGGTTTGTGTCCGTGGAAAACAACCTTTCTTTGTACGCTGGCCTGCGCCTGCTCGAGACCACCCTGATCGTCACCCAAAAGCACGATACCACGCTGACGCCAGCCGATCGCAAGGCCATTGCCGATGGGCTCCTCCTCTGCCGGGCCATGCTCCATGGCGGACACCTAACGCCTGAGCGCTCCACCGAAGGTTTGGTCTCTTTTCTGAAAAAATATGGGTGGCGGGATGGCCAATTTGTCCAGGGCGGACTGCTGGATAAGCCCGGTGGCGCAAGCCG
>WRKE01000269.1 GCA_009778235.1 Pseudomonadota bacterium | reverse complement strand
AGGCAATATACATTAATTACGATAAATCAACAATATAAATGTTTATGTGCGGGTGGCTATTGCAGTGATTTTTCGAGATTGCCATAAGAGTAAAAAACCTCGATTGTTGAGGACAAACCGTGGCGGCAAGCCTGATCAGTCAGCATACCAGAATCGGGCCGCAAATAAACCACAATGGCGCCTTGGGCTCACTTTCCCACTGGGCCGCGTTCGGGCTTTTTACAGTGTTTTGCAGGGGCTTATGGTACTATGGGCCATGCATCGCGCGACAGGGTTTGCGCCATTGATTTTGCGTCGCGCAACGAACACCAAAAACCTCTGGACAACCGGCAAATGCCATGGCCACAACGACCTTGCGCCGCTTGCTCTTGCCCGACTTAAACCGCTGGTTGGCGCTGCGGCTTTTGTTGGTGGCCGCGGTGGCGGCCGTGGTGTTCACCCAGATGCTGATTCCCTTCCGCATCCAGGGGCCAGGCATGGAGCCGACCTATGGGGACGGCGATTTCCGCTTCTGCTGGCGGGGCCGTTACCTGTTTACCGAGCCTAAGCGGGGCGATGTGGTGGTCATCCGCTTTGCCGGCCGGCGGGTCATGCTGCTCAAGCGGATTGTCGGCTTGGCCGGGGATACGGTCGAGTTCCGTCACGGCGCCTTGTTGGTCAACGGTACCCAGGTCCATGAGCCCCATGGGCGTTCGCCCTCGGATTGGAACCTGGCGCCGCGCCGGGTGGAGCCGGGCAAGGTGTATGTGGTGGATGATAACCGCAATGTTTCCCTGGACCGACAGTACATGGGGCAGGTGGAGCAGGAGCGGATTGTGGGAGGGGTGTTATGGTGAACGGGAAAACGATAATCGGGGCGGTGATCATAGCCCTGGTTGCGGGCCTTGCGGCCTGGTTTTGGTGGTCAGGCGACGAGCGCGCGATCCGCAAGCAGTTGGCCCGGATCGAGGCGGTGGGGTCCAAGACCGAAACCGAGCCGCCAGTGGAAGGGCTGGTCAAGGCCACCCAACTGGCAGCCCTGTTCAGCGATCCCTGCCGGTTCACGGTACAAGAGGGGCGACATGAGGGGTCCTATGGCCGCAAGCGGACCCAGGAGCACATCCTGATGATCCGTTCCTGGTTCGCACAGGTGGCGGTGACCCTACATGATATTATCATCGAACGCATCGAGAACAAGACCGCCGCGGTGCGCGGCACGATCCGCCTGCAGGGCAAGGATACGGGAGGCGCCCTGGCCGAGGCTCAGGAATTTACGGCCGAGATGGCCAAGATCGAAGGCAAATGGCTGTTCACCTCGGTGACCTTTATCGAGGTTCTGGAGCGCTAGCTTTTTTTCAGGGCCGGTCCGATCCCTGGGTCAGCCGATGATGTAGCGGGGGCGGCGGATACGGGTCTTCCGGCAGCACGGGCAATGCCCCGGCGGGTTTGGTCGCTTGCGCTCCTGGAAGACAAAGCCGCAGCCCAAACAGACCGGCGGCAGGGTGACCAGCCGCCGGCCCTGGGCCTTGAGGCTGCGGCTGACGTGGCCGAGATGGGCGTAGATCTCCTTTTCCGATTGATGGAGCTCCTGGGAGAGCGTCCGCGCGTCTTGGGGGCCGGTTTTGAGTAGCTCGATGATCCGGCGGCGGATGGAGGCGCTGTCGCTCCCAGACCAGGGGCCCATATCATTTTCTATTTTTAATACAAAAAATATTATTATTTTTTGCATTAAAATTCAATATGTTCCTATCGTGACCTATTGCATTGGTAAGAGGAAATAGTATCATGCCTTGGCCGGAGGGGATGGCGCCATTTTTTGACTTTCGATAGAGGCGCGAATGAAGCGGTCGACCTTGGTCCGGGCGATTCGGGTCAGGGCCTGCATCAGGGCAAAGTCCACCTTCTCCAATTGATAGCGGTCGCGGAGCAGGTCGGTCATGGCGATCCACAGCCGGCCGGTCATTTCGGCATCGGCCAGGGCGCGGTGAAAGGTGCCGGTGGTGAAGATGTTCAGGTGGCGGACCAGGGTGGCGAGCCTGTGGTTGGGGGCTTCTGGAAACAGCCTCCGTGCGGCCAGTACGGTGCAGGCCATGGGATTGACCCTTTCCCGGCCGATTCTGGCCAGCTCGGCGTCGAGAAACTTGGAGTCGAACCCGGCATTGTGCGCCACCAACGGAGTCTCGCCGATCCAGTCGGCAAACCGGGCCATGACCTCTTCGCAATCCGGCGCCTGGGCCACCAACTGGTTGCTGATTCCGGTCAGGGATTCGATGAACCAACTGATGGTAAAACCGGGATTCATCAAGGCCTGGAAGCGGTCAACCATCATGCCGTTTTCGATCCGGACCGCGCCCACCTCAATCGGCCGATCGCCGAAGGCCGGAGAGTGACCGGTGGTTTCAAAATCAAGGACAATAACCGCGGTTTGAGGCATGGGGCCATGGCTGGGGCAAAAGGGGGCGAGGGCGCTTCCCGGCGCTTGGGGTGGCAAAAAATCGTTGTGCGCATCAGGGGCGAATCGGGTACATTTGTAGGATGATATTTTAATCCACCTTCCCATTTGATGCATGGAGGAAATGATGTTGCCAGAAGAGATGCAGGAAAAGGCGATTGAGCTGTTTAATCAACGGATGCACTGCAGCCAGGTCCTGGCCATGGTCGGCCTGGAGAAGCTGGGGGCCACTGAACCCTCGATCATCAAGGCCATGGGGTCTTTCGGCGGCGGCATCGGCGGTACCGGGCAGGTCTGCGGCGCTCTGGTGGGAGCGGTGTCGGTCATTGGCGCCCTCTATAGCCGTGCCAGCCTGGAGGAAAAGGAAAATCCCCGGATGTGGGCGGCAACCAAGGCGGTGATGAAGCACTTCGAGGAGCTGACCGAGTCGTTCGGTGGCATCGATTGCAAACAGATCGCCCGGGTCGACTGGATGGACCGGGATCAGGTCAATGATTTTTACGGCAATCCCGATAGCCGTCGCCGACACTGCATGACCGTGGTCAGCGAAACCGCCAAAGCCCTGGGTGAATTGCTGGAGCGGGAAGCTGCGCGGGCTGCCGCCAAGCAGGCTGAGCAAAAAGGATAACTTTTCAATACATGGCGGCGGCATGTGCCGCGCGGGTGACAAGGCAGTCTTGCGGGGCTGCCTTTTTTTATGGGATGAGGAACTGCATGGAATTTTGTCATTTCGCCGAAGACGAGATCAGGTTGATCAATCGGGCGTTGAGCTTTATCGGTAGCAAGGAGGTCGATCTCGACCGCCTCTTGAGCCGGACCACGGTGGTCAAAACCGATAACTTTGAGGATGAGTGCCGGCAACTGGCCGGCTACTATCCGCACCTCGGCCTGGAAAGCGCCGGCGCCCGCTTGGTGTTCAACCCCGGTAAGGATGGTGTCCACAAGATCCTGCTGAACCAGAAAGGCTTCGACCCCCTTGCCTCTATCCACGCCGTGGTCACCGAGCTGGTGCATCTGGGCAACCTCAGCCGTTACAATGATGATCACGGCAATGTTTACCGGCTGGGACCCGATCAGGCAATTGCCGATCATTATTACGAATTTTTGCTCTGGTCCAAGTTTTTGGCGATGAAGATCGCCACCCGCACCCATGGGCTGGTCGCCTGGCACCAGGTCAACGGCGAGGCGCCGCCGGTTGACGGCCGCTATCGGTTCTCCGCTCAGGTCGCCTTTGGCGATGAAGGGATCAGGGCGGCTTTGATCGCGGCGCAGCGGGCCGAAGATCCGAGCGCCTGGCGGGAAGGATATTGGGAGCTGCTTGATGAACTGACGCGATATTTCGGCCGCCTGGCCTTTTACCAGCAAAGACCGTTGCCAGCCGAGCTGGATCAACGATTCCCGTCCGAACTCATCCAGGAGGCGGTGGGCCTGGACAATTGCCTGGCCTTCTACGGCACCTTGCTGCGGGCGCGGGACTATCCGGCCTGGCGGGCCGAAAAACATACCCTGCGGCGGTTCATCGTGGCCATGCAGGAGAAGGGCAAGGAAAAATTCTCCATTTAACTACCGACCGCATCACCATTGCTTATACCACTTCCTCTTGCCAACGCAGTAGGTCACGATAGTAACATATTGAATTTTAATGCAAAAAATAAGAATATTTTTTGCATTAAAAATAGAAAATGATATGAGCCCGATACAATGCCAAGAAGCCTTGAGAAGAACGGCGCGAACTCCTCCAGCGCTATCTTCATTCGGCGGCGACGATCAGATTGAAAACCGTTGCCGCGAAATTTTGGCACAACAATGAGGGAATGTTGCGAAAAAGGCATAAAAAAAAGGAAGGCTGTAGAAGCCTTCCTTTTGTTCTTGGTCAACAGGCGGGTGGGTTGATCAGAAGTAGACCTCAAAGGTCAGGTAGACCTGATCAGCGCTTTTAACCGGATTCTGGCCCATCATCTGGAGCTTCGCTATGTCGCTGGCGCTGGACAAATCGTAGGGCTGCATGTTCCAGTCGAAATAACCGGAATAATTGTAGTCGTAATGCTGCCAGCCCAAACGGACGAAGGTCTTGGCGTATTTCGAGATCATCTCGCCGGTGGGCAGATCGTAGATTAGATAGAGTTCGTAGGCGTTGCCCCGGGTTGCCAGTTTCGACATGTAGAGATCGTCGTTGCCAGGGGAAAAGGACACCCAGTATCTGGAGCCGTAATTGTACTCGGCGCCGAGCTTCAGACCATACCGGTCGATGTCGTAACGGATACCGGCATAGATCGAATAGCCGTTTTCCGAACTGGTGTTGGGCGATCCCCCCATCATCATGGCGACACGATCGTTGAACATGCCGTTCTCGTTGGGGCTGGTTCGGCTCCAGCCTCCGGAGATGAAATAGTTCAGATCCTTGTACTTATCCATGTAAACAGCGCTGGTGTGGTAGATGTTGCCAAGATTTTTTCTTTCCCCCCCGAACATCTGCGGGGCGGCGTAATTGACGAAATCGCTCTTGAAGGCGGGATAGTTGAACAGGTTGAAGGCCCCGAAGACCTGGATATTGAGAAAACGCGGGCCCTGCTGGAAGACATCCCAACTGATCCCGGCGAAATCCGTGTCGTCGTTCCAGATCTGGCTGGCCTCGGACTGGAGACCGTTTTCAAAGCCGCGGCCGTAGCAGAAGCGAATCCGGCCTTCACCCAGGGCCTTGATCCCCCAATCATAGCCGTATCCCAAGGTGAGTCCGTCAAAGGGATAATCCATGTAGGCCACCGGGGTCGCCATCCGCTCTTCGTTGTTCATGCGGAGCTGGGCGGGCGGGCCGTCGGAAGTGGGGCGCCGGCCAATGGAAAACCACATGGGCAAGCCGCCGATATTGTTCCAGTTGACGTAGGCCCGGTCAACGTACAGGGCGCTGTCGCTGGGGGTGCGGGTGGAGCTGCCGTCAAAGACGGGGAATCCGCCATTCAAGCCGTCCGGGGTCGTTTCCATGCCCCAAGCCTTGTACATGGCCAGCCGGCCCTTGAACTCGACATTCTCGGTTGCCTTGGCTTTCATATTGAGCCTGAGCCGGTTGGTGAGGATGGTGTCGTTTCTCTGGTCGCTAGCGCGTCCCCACGTTGCTGGGTATCCAGTATTGGGATCAAAACTCGTCGGGATCGGAGCACCGTTTGGCAGGGCGTTGCTGGCCTTGTAGTAATCCCCCCGGGCCCTGAAATCGCCGCTAAACTGAAAACGGGAAGCAAGATCCCAATTCTCAGATTTTTCTTCAAGCATGGTATCCATGCTGTTGACCTTGTCGCCGTACGTGGTGATGGTCGCGTTCTGTTTGTTGATCGTCTCGTTCTGTTTGCCCACCTGGGCCTTCAGCTCCTCCAATTGCCGCGACAGCTCGCCGATCTTGCGTTCCAGGTCAGCCTGGCTGGAGCCGGCCAGGGCAACGGCGGGCAGGGTAGCGAGCCCGACGCTGCTGAGTAGGGTAATTGTTCTGAGTACGGCAATTGTTTTCACCATGCTTCCTCCCTGAATTGTTTTTTGTTCTGAGTACATGCCGGCAAGAATGAGGATCTCAAATTTTGTGAAAGAAGAAAAAAACCATATTTTTCTGTTTAACTATATAGCGAAGTGGTGAATTGCTTGTCAATCACCTTTTCTTCATTTATGCTTTTTTCATGGTTAAGCAAATGACACCCCAGAGCATCGAATTGGTGGCTGAGTGCTTCCGTGCGCTCGGGGAGCCGATGCGTCTGCGCATCCTCGTGGCCTTGCGCGAGGGCGAGCACAATGTGACCTCACTGGCGGATATGCTGGCCACTAGTCAGGCTAACATATCGAAACATCTGCAAATATTGACATCTTGCGGGTTTTTGAGGCGCAGGAAAGACGGATTGAACGTACTTTATTCGATAGCTGACCCAGGCATTTTCACCCTCTGTGAAACCGTTTGCAGCAACATCGGCAAAAAACTGGGCAGCCAGGAGCGTCTGATGTCGTGAGCGCCTGGCGATCTGAGGGTGTCTTTGAAAAAGTGGACACCAATCTGTTCACCTGAAGGGGCACCAAGGCGCAGCCTCTCCCACCTATACGGAACCATGACCCGCTTTGTTGCTTCCCACAGGGATGTGGTTTCCGCAGTGCACTTCTCTTTCAGTTGACGGCATTGCGTGGTTCGCCCGTAACAGCTTGCGGCAACGCGGTATTCGTTGACGAACAGACACCTATTTGTCATAACAACGCCTGTTGATTTCAGGTTCGGCTGGTTCTGTTTTCTTCTTGCGGAGGCGTAAAATGATGAAGGAAATTCGGGTGTTGTGGAAGGCGGTGCGCTTGATGCTGCTGGGCGGTATGGCTTGGCTGCTGGTGGCATCCTCTGTTCAGGCGGCGGGCATCAAGATCGGGGCCATCCTGGCCGAGACCGGTCCGGCGGCCTTTCTGGGCGGCCCCGCGGCCAGGTCACTGCGCATGGCGGTTGACGAGATCAATGCCAAGGGCGGGATCAACGGTCAACCCGTCGAACTGATTGTCAAGGACTCGGGCAGCAGTCCGGAAAAGGCTGTCTCTTTTGCCAAGCAGTTGATCGATGAAGACAAGGTCTTTGCCATCATCGGTCCGTCGACCAGCGGCGAGAGCCTCAGCATCAAGAAGATCGCCGAGGATGGCAAAACGATCATGATTTCCTGCTCGGCGGCCGAAACCGTCACCACCCCGACCACCCCCCATGTGTTCAAGACCGCGCCCAGCGATTCCTTCGGGGCCCAGCAGATTTTCAAGACCATGCTGAAGCGGGGAACCAAGAAGATCGCGGTATTGGCCGGCAACGACGGCTTCGGCAAGGCCGGCAAGGAGCAACTGGCCAAGAATGCGCCGGATTTCGGGATCACCATCGTCGCCGAGGAGGTCTATGACAAAAACGCCACCGATCTCTCCGCCATTGTCGCCAAGCTGAAGGCCAACCCTGAGATCGAGGCGGTGGTCAATTGGTCGATCGTGCCGGCCCAGTCCATTTTGGCGAAAAATATCCGCCAGGCTGGGTGGAATGTGCCGATCTATCAGAGTTCCGGTTTCGCCAACATCAAATATGCCGAGGCAGCGGGGGTGGCCGCTGAAGGCATCATGTTCCCGGCCAGCCGGATTCTGGTGGCCGAAGACCTGCCCGCGGGGCCGCAGAGGGATTTTCTCATCAAGTACCGGGATGACTACGAGAAAAAATATAACGAGAAGGTTTCGACCTTCGCCGGCCATTCCTATGACGCCATGCTCATCCTGGCCAAGGCCATCGAGGCCGGCGGTGGGGACCGGGAAAAGGCGCGTGCCGCCATCGAGAACATCAAGGGCATGATCGGCACGGCCGGCATCTTCAGCTTTTCGGCCACCGACCACGGCGGCCTGGATGTGGATGCCTTTGCCATGCAGACCGTCAAGAACGGCAAGTTCGTGCTGCTGGAGCAATAGGTACCGATAGCGCTCACCAGTGCGTTCTGTGCTCCGGAAGAATCAAAGAAGGGATGTGTCCGGGTTATGCCCGGGCGCATCCCTTTTTATTGATGAACGCTGTCCTTGCCAGAGGGTTATTGGGGGACGTGACATGTAACATGCTTGGCGCGGAAGAGGGAGCAAGCAGTTTCTGATCCGCCCTTGTTTGGTGGCCACTGAAAAGTTGAATCCAAAGGGTTTGTTTGACATCAGGTCAGTTGTGGCAAGCAAACCAATACACCCAAAAACAATGGTACGACTCGATGGATTCCATACACACATTCGACGGTCTGAACAAAAGGCTGCCCGCCTTTCTACGGGAACTTGGAGACAACAATTCTGCCGAATGGTTTCATGCCCACCGTGAAGAGTATCTGCACAGCGTTGCCATGCCGCTGGCAGCCCTTGCCGAAATACTTGCCCCTGACATAGCATTGATCGATAATTCGCTCGTTAAGAGGTTATCCCGCCCACGGCGCGATACGCGCTTCTCGCGTGATAAGTCGCCTTACCGGACAGAAGTATGGTTCGCGTTTCGTAGCGTGCAACCCAACTGGACGGAGTTCCCCGCGTTTTTCTTCGAAGCGACGCCAGAGCACTGCCGTTGGGGAATGGGGTACTATTCCGCTCGCCCGACGACGATGTCAGTTCTGCGTGACATTGCACAAGAAAAACAAAAGCGTTTCCTGGCAGCTTTGGCATCCGCAACAAGGCGTGGCTTCGCGCTTCATGGTGATCTGTATAAAAGGCATCCACCTGTTCCTGCTGACATGCCCAAAGAAATTGCCGAGCTTATCCGCCGCCGCAACGCATATTTATGCCGGACAGCGGGTTACGGGCCGCTGTTGCTGAGTGGCGAGTTAACCGAGATGCTCGCTGCAGACTACGCTGCATTAGGTGCAATGTACCGGTTTTTTTGCATGGCCCATACATAGCCCCCCCCCGCAAAGCGCGGCAAAAAGAGATGGTGCCGCTGTTGCCCCTCGCACCGTGTTCATGGTATAACAGGCGCACATTGACAACCACCGCTTCCGCCATCCGCGAAGTAGTACCATTGATTACACGTTTGTAAGGAGAAATTGTTCCATGGAGCGCACATTCGCCATCGTCAAGCCCAACGCCTTCAATGCCGGCAACGCCGGTAAGATCATTGCCCGCATTTATGCCGAAGGCTTTACGATCGTCGGCATGAAGAAGCTGTACTTAAGCAAGCGCGAAGCGGAAGGGTTTTATTATGTTCATAAGGAACGCCCCTTTTTCGGCGAGCTGACCGATTTCATGTCCAGCGGTCCCTGCATCGTCATGGTGTTGGAGGCTGAAGGCGCGATCAAGAAATGGCGGGATCTGATGGGGGCCACCAATCCGGCCAATGCCGCCGAGGGCACCTTGCGCCGCGAGTTCGGCGATTCCTTGGAAGCCAACGCCACCCACGGCTCCGATGCCCCGGAAACCGCTGCCTTTGAGATCGGTTATTTCTTCTCCGGCCTGGAGTTGCTGGTCTGACGATCCCGCATGCCTACATAGGCATTGCCAATAAAGAAAGCGGCTTATCCAAGCCGCTTTCTTTGTTTCAAACTCGCTTGCCGGCGAAATATGCTACTCGATCAGTTTGTGCGGGGATGCTTTTCGTCGTTTGAGCCGCTGCTGCAACTTTTCCATATACAAATAGAAGACCGGGGTTACATAGAGGGTCAGGGTCTGGGAAAAGAGCAGGCCGCCGACCACTGCCAGACCGAGCGGCTGACGGGATTCCGCCCCGGCGCCGAGACCGACGGCGATGGGGATGGCGCCCATGAGGGCGGCCATGGTGGTCATCATGATCGGCCTGAAGCGGATAACGCAGGCCTGATGGATGGCCTCGGTTGCCGTCTTCCCCTCCTGTTGCGCGGTAACGGCGAAATCGATCATCATGATGCCGTTTTTCTTCACCAGCCCGATCAGCATGATGATGCCGACAAAGGCGTAAATCGACAGGTCAACCCGAAACAGGATAAGGGTGACCAGGGCGCCGAAACCGGCGAAGGGCAGGGCGGTGAGAATGGTCAACGGATGGATGTAGCTCTCGTACAGGATGCCGAGCACGATGTAGATGACCACGATCGACAGGGCCAGCAGCCAGATCATGCTGGATTGTGAGGCCTGGAATTGCTGGGCATTGCCCTGGAAGGAGGCGGTGATGCCGGTGGGCAGGAGTTGGTTGGCCTTTTGCTGCAGATCCGTCAAGGTTTGGCCCAGGGCCACCCCTGGTTTGATGTTGAACGACAAGGTGACCGAAGGCAGTTGGCCCGAATGGTTGATCGACAAAGGCCCCAGCCCTTGCTGGAGGGTGGCCACGGTGGAGAGCGGCACCAGGGGGCCCTGGTCGGAGCGGATATGGAGCAGGTCTAGGGCCGAGGGATCAATCCGGAAATCGGGCTGGAATTCGATCAGCACCTTGTACTGGTCGTTGGCCCCGAAGATGGTCGACACCTCGCGGGGGCCAAAAGCGCTGTAGAGGGTATCTTCAATCTGTTTGGGCGAGACCCCGATCAACAGGGCCCGGTCGCGGTCGATGTCCAGCCTCAGTTCCGGATTGTCCATTTGCAGGTCGCTGGAAACGTCGATCAGGTCCGGGGAATCAAGCATGATCTGCTCCAGGGTCCGGGCCGTTGCATAGAGCTTGTCGGTGTCGATCCCCTGGAGGGTGAGCTGGTAGAGACTGCGCGAGCGGCGGCCGCCGATATTGATCGGCAGCGGATTGACCAGCATGGCGCGGATGCCGGGCACGGTG
>WRKE01000268.1 GCA_009778235.1 Pseudomonadota bacterium | reverse complement strand
ATGCAGGGTCATCCCGCCATGCAATGACAGGGCGCGGAAAAATTCCTTGGCCAGGGAGAGGTCGAAACGGCCAACCTTGTTCTCTTGGAATTCCGCCTGGTAATGGAGAAAAGGCCGGTTGGAACAATCAACACAGACCCGCGCCAGGGCCTCGTCCATCGGCACGTAGGCATGGCCGTACCGGCAGATACCCGCCTTGTCGCCCAGGGCCTTGGCCAACGCCTGGCCAAGGCAGATGCCCACATCCTCCACCGTGTGATGGTCATCAACCTCAACATCGCCCTGCGCCGTGATTTCCAGATCAAAAAAGCCATGGACCGCAAACAGGGTCAGCATATGATCCAAGAACCCGACTCCGGTCCGGATCGAGGTTACGCCGCTGCCGTCAAGAACCAGGGTCAGCCGGATATCGGTTTCCCTGGTGGTCCGCGCAAGGCTTGCCATGCGGATGTTTTCTGTCATAGTTTCGCTCATCAAAGCCTCTGGCCGGCTCTGCTCGTTAAAGTTGGCCTGCCCATTAAAAGAGGGGCAACCGGCGCTGGACCTGGGGAACCGATTTGTTTTTCCTGGCCGGCGCGGTGATCTGCTTGGCCCGAGAAGAATTCCAGTATAATAAGCAAGTAAGCTTGCATACTATTCTGCTTTTTCTTGATTGGCAACAGTTCTCCGTCCAGGAGATGCGGTTTTTCTCCGGGTCCGAGCCAATTTTTGCTTTCATGCGCAATTTCTTATTGACACTGCTCCATAAAATTTGCTAAATTCAGCGGCTGTTACGAAGAATTATGGGCGGGAATAACTCAGTGGTAGAGTGCAACCTTGCCAAGGTTGAAGTCGCGAGTTCGAATCTCGTTTCCCGCTCCACAAGAGACTCCCAGGTTCGGACCTCTGTTCGAGCCTTTTTTTTTCAAGTGTTGAGGCGCTGAGCATGAAAACCTATTACACGCCGATGAACGAAATTGAGCGCAAATGGTACGTGGCCGATGCCGACGGCAAGGTACTCGGACGCATGGCGGCCGAAATCGCCAGGCGCCTGCGCGGCAAGCACAAACCGACCTTCTGCAATTTCCAGGACAACGGCGATTTTATCATCGTGGTCAATGCGGAAAAGGTGCACCTCACCGGCAACAAATGGGATGACAAGGTCTATCATCGTCATTCCGGCTATCCCGGTGGCATCAAAAGCGAGACCGCCCGCGAGGTAGTGGCCAAAAAGCCCGAAGAATTGATTCGGATGGCCGTACGGGGCATGTTGCCGAAAAACAAAATCGGCCGCGCTCAACTGCGGAAATTGAAAGTATATGCCGGCAAGGATCACCCCCATCAGGCTCAACAACCTGAATTACTTGAGATTTGATTAACGGAGCACAAGCATGGCCCCTGAACAGACATATGCGACCGGTAGGCGGAAAACAGCAATCGCCAGAGTTTGGATCACCCCTGGCAACGGTAAGGTTGCAGTCAACAAGATGGCAGCAGGCGAGTATTTCGGCAACATCTACTTCGAGCCCAAGGTGGCTAAGCCCTTTGCGGTGACCGAAACCATCGATCAATACGACATTCAGGCCACAGTCAAGGGCGGAGGTAAGTCTGCTCAGGTTGATGCCCTGGTGCATGGCATCGCTCGGGCCCTGCAGGAATTGGATCCGGAAATGCGCCTGCCCTTGAAGCGGGCCGGCCTGCTGACCCGCGACCAACGCGCCAAAGAACGGAAGAAATACGGCCAGCGTGGCGCCCGGGCCCGCTTCCAGTTCTCCAAGCGTTAAGCGCGGTTCACGGAGCTATCGCAGCGATTTTCTTCCTGTGCCACAGTCTATCCAGGGAATAACGAGGCTTCGTTATTCCCTTTTTTTTATGGTCCACCCATACCCCAGCATGAGGAATTTTGATCATGATGCGAGTCGGCATTGTTGGAGCCTCCGGTTATACCGGAGTTGAATTGGCCCGGATTCTGGCCGGCCACCCGGACGTCCACCTTACCGTTGCCACCTCGCGGCAGTACGCGGGCATGCCTCTGGCCGAGGTCTTTCCCAATCTGCGCAAGCGGGTGGAGGTCATCTGCGAAAACCTGACGGCAGAGGAGCTCGCCGACCGGGCCGACTTCTTCTTCACCGCCGTGCCGCACAAGACAGCCATGGATATCGTCCCCCAGCTGCTGGATGCCGGGAAAAAAGTGGTCGACTTGAGTGCCGATTTCCGCATCCGCAGCGCTTCGGTTTACGAGGCCTGGTATCAGGAACACAGCTGTCCCCATCTGCTGAGCGAGGCAGTGTATGGCCTGCCCGAACTCTACCGCGCCCAGGTCAGGACAACCCGACTGACCGCCAATCCGGGCTGTTACCCGACTTCGGTGATCCTTGCCCTGGCCCCGCTGCTTCGGGCCAAAATGATCGACCCCGCCACCCTGATCATCGATTCAAAATCCGGAACCTCCGGAGCCGGCCGGGCCGCCAGCGTGGGTTCACTGTTTTGCGAGGTGACCGACGGCTTCCGGCCCTACAAGGTGGGCGGTTCGCACCGCCATATTCCCGAAATCGAGCAAGAGCTGTCCTTAGCCGCCGGCAAGTCGGTAAGAGTCTCCTTCACCCCCCATCTGCTCCCCCTCTCAAGGGGCATTCTGAGCACCATCTATGCAACCCTGACCGACACGGGCCAGGCCGCTGACCTGCATGCTCTGTACGAACAAACCTATGGTGACGAGCCCTTTGTGCGGGTACTCCCCGACGGAGCCTTGCCCACCACCCAGCATGTGCGCGGCTCCAACTGCTGCGACCTCTCGCTGAGCAAGGATACACGGACCGGCCGCCTGATCGTGATGTCGACCATCGACAACATCGTCAAGGGCGCCTCCGGACAAGCGGTCCAGAACATGAATCTGATGAGCGGCTTTCCCGAGACCGCGGGATTGATGGGAGCCCCCTTCTTTCCCTGATGCTCCGCACGATCCGGCTGCTGATCGCCTACGACGGCAGCGGCTACCATGGCTGGCAGCGGCAGCGACAGGGGGAAACAACCATCCAGGAGGAACTGGAAACCCGTCTGTCCGCCCTCTGTCAGCAGCAAATCACCCTGCACGGGGCTGGCCGCACCGATGCCGGGGTTCACGCTCTGGGCATGGTGGCCCATTTCCATACCGCCAGCGCTATCCCGCTGGCGGCCTTTACCAAGGGACTCAACTCGCTGCTGCCGCCGGATATCCGCATTCTCGGGGCCGAAGAGGCGCCGCCCAATTTCCACAGTCGCTTCAGCGCGGTGGGCAAGACCTATCGCTATTCCTTTTTTACCGGCCCGGTGCAGTTGCCCGGCAACCGCTGCTACCAGGCCCATTACCCTGGTCTCTTTGATCCGAAGCTCCTGGAACCCGCGCTGGCCGTTCTGGTCGGTACCCACGATTTTTCCAGTTTCGAACGGTCCGGTTCACGGGACAAGGAGGCCACGGACGGACGCGGGGCGGTCCGTACCCTCACCCGGATCAGCTGTGTGCCGGTGCTGGGCCGTCCTGACCACTGGTCGATCCGATTCACCGGCGACGGCTTTCTCCGACAAATGGTCCGGATCCTGACCGGCACCCTGATCGAGATCGGCCAGGGCAAACGGCAGCCGGATGAAATAGCCGCCATCCTCGCCGCCAAAAACCGCGCCGCCGCCGGCCCTACGGCCCCGGCCTGCGGGCTGTTGCTCGAAGAAATCCATTACCATCCTCAAATTTTTTGTCCGCCATCCCCATGTTCAAAACCTGCTGCCCCCTGATCCTCGCCTCGGCCTCCCCCCGGCGGCGCGAATATCTTACCCGGCTCGGCCTGGAATTCAGTATTGTTCCAGCCGTCATTGACGAATCCTGCAACCTGGCAGAATCACCTCAAAATTTCGCCCGACGGATGGCGGCAACCAAGGCCAGGGCCGTTGCCGCAACCAACCCGACAGCCTGTGTCCTCGGCGCCGACACCGTGGTCGCCCTCGGTGCCCGTATTTTCGGCAAACCCAAAAGCCAGGAAGAGGCCCTCATGATTCTGATGGCGCTCCAGGGCCGCACCCACGAAGTCACCACAGCCTTTGCCATCGTGGCCAAGGAATTAAACATCGATCAACTCGACGCGGTCACCACCAAAGTCACCTTCGGCACCTTTCCCGAACCGATTCTCCAGGCCTATGTCGCCTCAAACGAGCCCATGGACAAGGCCGGCGCCTATGGCATCCAAGGTATCGGCAGCTTCTTGGTGCATTCCATATCCGGCTCGTGCAGCAACGTGGTGGGCCTGCCGGTCCACGCCGTTGTCAGGGCGCTGCTCGGCCATGCCCTTATTCAGGCCAGATGATGGCGCGCCAACCCGCTTGCCGTACCACATACGGGATTCCCACCCGAGCGCGCGGGGCAACCATCCTTGACTTCTGCCAAAAGAGTATGCTATCTTCATTTTTTTTCTGTATTTGTCCAGCAAGCGTCCATGCAACCTCCCAACGAGAGTTGGCCCGGTTTGCAGTTCGCGGGCTGCAACCATGATGAGCATCGAGAACCACCTCCTGTATTCTTTGACCGACGGCCAGTGCTAGCCATGATTTTTGGCGGCAGGCTGCGCGGCCACACGGTAGCAACGGAGCCCCATGACCTCGTCACCCCATCCGCCAACTTCTGAGAAAAGCAATCTCCTTCTCGATTTTCCGATCAAACTGTACACCGCTTTGCGGACGATACGGTTGTACCCGGCCACCAGCCCCCAGGTACAGCGCGGCAACGATTTGGTGTTGCACGCTTTTCAGGCACTCCGGGCAGCCAACCCCGGCGACGGTTCGGTGCCCCTTGCCTTTTCCGATGGCAAGGTTTTGGTCTGCGACGAGCAACTGGCGCCTTCGGATCAAGCCCGCCCGCAGATCCAGGGCCTGATCGCCATGGCCAATCGCTTCAGCCTCTACTCCTTCGTCTTTCACTCCTCCTTTTCCGCGGCACAGTGCGCCGCCTTCACCCAAACCGTCTCCCTGCTGCTCGGGGACAAGGATTTGGTGGAACCGGTCGCCACCTTGTTGGCCAAGGCCGGCATAACCACTGTGTCCGTTGACAGCAAGCGGTACGTCGCCATCCAGAAGGAAGCGCTCGATTCCAAACCAGGGGCCAGCGACAGAGAACAGGCCGACGGGGCCTCCGGCACAACCGATCAGACGACCATCCCCGGGATTTCGACCGCATTGGTTCAGGAATTGATCAGACGGCTGCCACCACCCACCATCCCCCATCAGCACCCGCAAGAGGTCACCAATGGGGTCATCGAATTTCTCCGCCAACTGGCCCAAGAGACCGATCACCCCAGACAGGCCACGGATACCGAACAATTCGCCAAGGTTTTGTCCGGACTTGATCCAGGCCTCCTGGCCCAACTGGTCACGGCCTTGCCGCCGACCGCGGAGGTGGATTCGGTCCTGAGCGCAGCACTCCACCAGTTGACGCCGCCACAACTGGATACCCTGATCGTCAACCAGATTGCCCAACTGACCTCAGAGGAGGGATTGGCTCCGGACGACATCCTCACCCAGCGGTTGAGGGGACTTCTCGGCGAGCGGCTCTACCACCAGATCGTCGACCAAGTCCCTAACGAGCTTCTGGACCAGACCATCAATCACCTTGCGCCCAGGCAGATAAACCGGATGGTCGCCGCCCTCATCCACGGCGTGCCGGTCGGCAAGGAAGGCGGGACCGAATTCAAGATTGCCGATGGCGCCCTCTTCAAACGGCTGGCCAGAACCAAGAAAGGCCCCGAGATCACCAAGGCCATCGCCCACACCATCGATGCCCGGCGATTGCTGCTCAATCCGTCTACCCCCTTGGACCATTTCCCCGAACATCTGCGTCAGCGGCTGCGCCAGCCGGAATGGTCGGCCTCGGTGCTGGTGGCCATGGCGCAGTATGCCGTGGATGCCGCCAAGAAAGACGGCAACACCGACCAGCTCGCTTCCTTTGCGCGCTTCCTGACCATCTACGACAACCTGTTCGACCAGAATGAGCAAGAACAGATAGCCTCCCTGGCGGTGACGAATTTTTTGTTGTTTAACGATCAGGAACTCGGCCTGCTTCTGGTGTACACCGGCAAAAGTTTTTTCGGGGAACAACTCCACCGCCAGCTCATCCGCCACCTTGCCGAGGACCAACTGGAACGCCTGAGTGACCAGGACCAGACATTGCGCGATTCCGACCACGGGGCCAGTGAGGTTGAAGACACCAAGCCGCCCGAGGGTCAGATCGTTGAAATCGACAGTCTGGACCTGGGTCAAATTACCCGCTCAAGCGTAATCAGCGACAAGGGAAAGGTGGATGCCTTCCAGGGGGAAGAGCTTGAAATCTGGTCCGATCTGATCTCCCGGCTCACTCCCCAGGAATTCAAGACCGTTGCTCAAGAATGGAGCGAGCTCAGGTTCAAACCGGAAGAGATCGTGGTCAACCAAGGGGACAAAAATGATGCCCTTTTCTTCATCACCCAGGGCAGCCTCAAGGTCTCCCATCGAACCGGTTCCCACGAGCTGTTCATCACCACCCTAAACCGTGGCCAGATCGCCGGTGAGCATTTCTTTGCCTCTTTTTTCTGGTCCGTCACCCTCACCTCGCTCACCCCTTCGCGCCTGCATGTCCTCAAGCGATCAACGCTCAATGCCTGGAAAGAACAGTTTCCGAGATTGCTCACCAAGCTGCATGCCTATTATCTTGCCTGCAACCCCATCGGTAGCATGCTTGAAAAGAAAAAACTTGAGCGACGCCGGGATGAACGGTTCACCCTGACGCGGCAAATCACGGTCCAGCCGATCAACGACCACGACGCCCCCATTGGCCGCGGATTCCACACGCAAACCAACGACGTCTCGTATGGCGGCCTGGCCTTTCTCGTAAGGATCCCCCACCAGGAAAAAGCCCGTCTGCTCCTGGGCAGGCGAATGCAGATCACCCTGCAGGTCGGCGGCAAGCATCATGCCCTGAGCATCAAGGGCATAATCATCGGGATCAAACCGCTGCAAGTCCTGGGCAACGATTTCTCCGTCCATTTCAAGTCCGACCATCCCCTGGACCAACAGGCATTACAATCCATCCTGGGTTGACCCGGCCATTGGGATCAACCCGCAGCCAAATGCCATGAATGATTCTGTCTCTGCATTTTACCGCCGCCTTCTCCCGGAGGCGCAACTGCGCAACCAAGCCCTCCAGGCCCCATGCCCCTTCTGTAGCCGGCACGGCAAGCAGCCTGGGGGCATGTTGACCGTCCACCTCAACCCGGACAGCTTTTTCCACGGATATTTTTGTTGTTCCCGCCACTGCCTGCCCGGCGGCTTTCCCCTGCACTTCGCCAGAGCCAGCGCCATCAGCCTGGCCGAGGCACCGGGATTTGACCCGGATCGCGACTATTTCGGCCGCGAGACCGATTATCCGGTCACCAACCTCAACCAAGAACTGGCTGGATTCACCGACAAACTGACCGGAGAGGCGCTCGATTTCTTCCACCGGGCCTCGGTCGCGGCCGAAACTCTGGCCGAATTGCAGGTCGGCTACAACGGCCGGTACCTGGTTTATCCCTATATGCAAGCCAATGGCAACTGCTATGCCGCCCGGTGCGTCCATCCAGAACGGCCCGAGGATTTCTTCTGGCACGGTGACGAGCGCTTTGCCACTGAACCGTTTCGCCTGTTCAATGTTCCGGAGATCGAGCACTGCGAAAACGGCGCACTCTTCCTGGTGGAAGGAGAGCACAACCTGCTGCCGCTCAAGCAATTGAACCTGCCGGGGATCGCCGTTCCCACCGCCGCGGACCTCGAGCACCTCGATCCCCAGCGCTTGAGCTGGATCCGGACCATTTTCCTCTGGGTCAACCACAGCGCCGAATCCGAGGCCATGGCCAGAAATTTCGCCACCCGGACCGGCTACAAGGTGCGGATCGTCCGTTGGCCGGAGCAGGCCACCCGCAACAGTTCCATCTATCAATTGGCCGTGGCCAGCGGCCCCCAGTTCCAGCGTCAGGTCTTCACCCTGATCAAGCAGGCGCGTTCCTTTTCACCCTTTGCCACCCCGGCCGGCGAATTCCAAGGCTTTCACGAGCGTCTGCTCCAGGAATCCGGCAAGGCCTATGCCAACCTGACCAGCGGGTTTGCCAGGATGGATGAGGCCCTGGCCGGCATCCACGGCATCAATATCATGGGGGGAACGCCCAAGGCGGGCAAATCAGCCTTTTTCATCCAGATCGCCTCGGACATGGCCCTGCGGAAGATCCCGGTGTTGTACTATGATTTTGAAAACGGCCGGCAAAAGATCTATCTCCGCATTCTCAGCCGACTCAGCCGCCTGGCCATCGACCAGCTCAAGTCCGCGGCTCTGACCATCGATGAGCAAAAACGGCTGGCCCAGGCCGAGCAGATGCTGCGGGCCATGCTCAACTGGCTGCGGGTCATCAATGACCGACAGCTTTCTCCCGAAACCATGCGGCGCCACATCGATTTCCTCCGCCACGAAACCAACAGCCCCTACACAGTGGTGGTCATCGACAGCCTGCACAAACTGCCCTTCAAGGACATCAGCCAGCAACGTAGCGGGATCGACGGCTGGTTACGCCAGTTGGAGGCAATCCGCGATGACCTGGGGGCCGCCTTTCTGGTGATCTCCGAACTCGAACGGAGCCCGGACGGCCAATTCGACCGCCAGCCCCACCTCGGCTCGTTCAAGGGATCGGGCGATATCGGCTATTCCGCCGACAACGCCATGGTCTTTCTGACGAAATGGGACCCGTTTGTCGACACAACGCCCGCACATCGCCAGAACGAACTCTGGCTGGTGGCCAGCCGCGAGCAGAGTCCGGGGCTGGTCGCCTCCTACCGGCTCGACTACCCCTATTGGGGATTCAGGGAAGAAGACTAGAACTGCGCCGAAAACTGCCTGATCTGGGTCAAGGCCAACTCGGCCCGGACCTGGCCGCGTATTTTTCTGGGGATTTTTCGTCCCACCAGCGGCGGGAATAAACCGAAATTGACGTTGGATGGTTGAAAAATGACGGGATCTGAGGCGGTGAGATGGTCAATCAGGGCCCTGTGGGCCGTGACAGGAGGCGGGATTAGCACCCCTTGACCGAGAACGAGGCGGGCGGCATTGATGCCGGCGAGCAGCCCCATGGCCGCGGATTCGATATACCCCTCGACTCCGGACAATTGGCCGGCAATAAACAAGCCCGGTTGCCTAAGCATCTGCAGGCTGGGGTCGAGCAGTCGCGGTGCGCAGACAAAGGTGTTGCGGTGGATGGATCCCATCCTGAGGAACACCGCCCGCTCCATGCCGGGAATGGTCCGAAAGAGGCGTTGCTGCTCGGGGTAGGTGAGCTTGGTCTGGAACCCCACCAGGTTGTAGGCCGTAGCCTCGCGATTCTCCGCCCGCAACTGGACCACGGCATGCGGGATGGCGCCGGTGAGCGGATGCGCCAGGCCGACCGGTTTCATCGGCCCGTACCTGAGGGTATCTATCCCGCGGACGGCCATCACCTCGATGGGCAGGCACCCCTCGAAATATTTCGGTTCCTCAAAGGCATGCAACGGAACAGCCTGGGCCGCACCCAGCGCTGCCACGAACCGTTCATACCGTTCCTTATCCATGGGACAATTGAGATAATCACCCGGCCCCTCCTCATCCCAACGGGACTTGCGGTAGATCACCGTAAGATCGAGACTGTCCGCCTCAACGATCGGGGCGATGGCGTCGTAAAAAGCGAGGTGCGCATCCCCGGTCAAGGTCCGCAGATGATCGGCCAGGGGCCCTGAGAGCAGCGGCCCGGCGGCCAGGATCACCGGACCGTCCGTGGTCTCGGGAATACACCTCACCTCTTCCCGGCATACCGTGATCAAGGGGTGGGATTCGACCGCCTCGGTCAGCCGGGCGGCGAACAGTTGCCGGTCAACGGCCAAGGCGGTGCCGGCGGGCACCCTACTCTGATCGGCAACCCGCATCACCAGCGAACCCATCAGCCGCATTTCTTCCTTCAAGAGCCCGGCGGCGGAATCAATTGCATTGGAGCGAAGCGAATTGGAGCAGACCAGCTCGCCCAACTGCGCCATCTCGTGGGCCGGACTGAACCGAAGCGGCTTCATCTCGAACAGGGTTACGCGCACTCCCCGCTGTGCCGCCTGCCAGGCCGCCTCGCAGCCGGCCAGGCCGCCGCCGATTATCGTGATTTTTCCTGGGTTGGCCAAAGGTTATCTCCCTGACAAAAAAAGGCAGGGTGAAATACTCACCCTGCCCGACCCGCAAAAATTGCCGCCAACAGCCTCAATAGCGATAGTGCTCCGGTTTGAACGGACCGTTGATGTCCACCCCGATGTAGGCCGCCTGTTCAGCGGTCAAGGTGGTCAACTGCGCCCCTATCTTGGCGAGATGGAGCCGGGCCACCTTCTCGTCGAGCTGCTTGGGCAGAAAATAGACCTGGCGCCCATAGGCCGCCGAATTGTTCCACAGCTCGATTTGGGCCAGCACCTGATTGGTGAAGGAATTGCTCATCACGAA
>WRKE01000267.1 GCA_009778235.1 Pseudomonadota bacterium | reverse complement strand
TGGATGATCTCCATGCGGTCCTGCAGGGGCACCGGGATGGTGTGCAGGTTGTTGGCCGTGGTAATAAAAAAAACCTCGGACAGGTCGTAATCGACATCGAGATAGTGGTCGTTGAAGGCGACATTCTGCTCCGGGTCCAGCACCTCGAGCAAGGCCGCCGAAGGGTCGCCCCGGAAATCGACACTCATCTTGTCGACTTCGTCCAGGCAGAATACCGGGTTGACCACGCCCGCCTTCTGCATGGAAAGGATGATCTTGCCGGGCATGGCCCCGATATAGGTTCTCCGGTGGCCGCGGATTTCGGCTTCGTCCCGGACCCCGCCCAACGACAGACGCACGAAGTTTCGCCCCATGGCCCTGGCGATGGACCGGCAGACCGAGGTTTTGCCGACCCCCGGCGGCCCCACCAGACAGAGGATCGGGCCGCGGATTTTTTTTATTTGGGCCTGCACGGCCAAATACTCAAGCAGCCGTTCCTTGGGCTTTTCCAGGCCGTAATGGTCTTCGTTGAGCACGCGCTCCGCCCGTTCGATGTCGATCGTGGAGCGGGATCTCTTTTTCCACGGCAGGCTGAGGATGGCATCAATGTAATTACGCACCACCGTGGTCTCGGCCGACATCGGCGGCATTTGCCGCAGCTTCTTGAATTCCTTCTGGACCTTCTCCTTGACCGCCTTGGGCAGGCGCTTCTTGCTGATCAGCTCCTGCAGTTCGGTCAGCTCATCGCCCCCCTCGCCCTGCCCCATCTCGTCCTGGATGGCGCGCATCTTTTCGGAGAGGTAGTAGTTACGCTGGGTGACGTTCATCTTCTTCTTCACCTTGGCGTGGATATCCTTCTCCATCTCGGAAAGTTCCATTTCCCGATACAGGATCGAAAGCACCTTGGCGATGCGCTGCGGCAGGCTGACCAGTTCAAGGATCGATTGCTTCTCGTCGGTCTTCAGTTGGATGTGGGAGGCGACCAGGTCAACCATCTGGGACCAATCGTCCAATGAAGTGATCGATTTCAGCACCTCGCGCGGCAGCTTTTTGTTGGTCTGGGTGTACTGGTCAAAGGCCTTGCGCAGTTCGCGGACATAAGCAGGCACATCCTCCCGGTCGATATCGAGGTCCGGGGCCTCGGCCAGCCGGACCGAGTAAAACGCGTCCTCATGCCCGCTCCCTTCGAAGGCGCCGACGATAGTGGCCCGCCGCTTGCCCTCCACCAGGGCCTTGATGGTGCCGTCGGGCAGGCGCAACAACTGCATGACCGAAGCCAGCGTGCCGACGGTGTAAAGGTGCTTCTGCTCAGGGTCGTCCACCCGCGCGTCTTTCTGGGTGGCCAGAAAAACCAGCGTGCGCTGCTCCATGGCAGCCTCAAGCGCCAGGATGGATCGCTTTCGCCCGACCACGAGTGGCGCCACCATTCCGGGAAAAAGGACGATATCCCGAAGCGGCATCAGGGGATAGGTTTCGGCTGGCAGTTCACTCATCGGCAATATCAAGCAATTTTTTTCGTTTTTTCATTATCGTAGAGAATAACCGGATACTCTCCCTGAGTAATGACCTGTTCGTTGATCACACATTCGGTGGCATGCTCGTCTGAAGGCAGTTCATACATCACGTCCAGCATACATTCCTCCATCACCGACCGCAAGCCGCGGGCCCCTGACTTGCGCTCCAGCGCCTTCTGGGCAATGGCCTTGTAGGCCCCTTCGGTGAACCGCAGGGTTATCCCCTCGTAGGCGAACAGCTTCTGGAATTGTTTACTGAGCGCGTTTTTGGGTTCCTTGAGGATGCGGATCAGGTCGCCTTCGGTCAGATCATCCATGGTGGCGATCACCGGCAAGCGCCCGACCAGTTCGGGAATCAGGCCGAACTTGAGCAGATCTTCCGGTTGAATCATGGTCAGGAGTTCGCCGAACGGCCGCTCCTGCTGGCTGACCACCTTGGCGCCGAAGCCGATGGCCTGGGTGCCGGTGCGCCGTTTGATCACCCCATCCAGCCCGACAAAGGCGCCGCCGACGATGAACAGGATGTTGGTGGTATCGATCCGGACCAACTCCTGCTGCGGGTGTTTGCGGCCGCCCTTGGGCGGCACCGAGGCCATGGTGCCCTCGATGATTTTCAAAAGGGCCTGCTGCACGCCTTCGCCGGAAACATCGCGGGTCAGGGAGGCGGAGTCGGACTTGCGGGCGATTTTGTCGATCTCGTCGACATAGATGATGCCCCGTTGAGCCTTTTCGAGGTCGTAATCGGCGGCCTGCAGCAGGTTGACCAGAATGTTTTCCACGTCCTCGCCGACATAGCCCGCCTCGGTCAGGGTGGTGGCGTCGGCGATGGTGAACGGCACCTTGAGCAGCCGGGCCAGGGTCTGGGCGACCAGGGTCTTGCCGCTGCCGGTCGGCCCGATCAGGATGATGTTGGACTTCTGCAGCTCAACCTCGTCGTCATCGACGGGGGGGGCGTTGATCCGCTTGTAATGGTTGTGGACCGCCACCGACAGGATGCGTTTGGCATGCTCCTGCCCGATCACGTACTGGTCAAGATAGGCCTTGATCTCCTTCGGCTTGAGCATCGACTGGCCGAGTCCAGGCCACTCTTCGTCGGTGGACTCGGTCATGATCTCATTGCACAGGGCGACGCACTCGTCACAAATGTAGACGTTGGGCCCGGCCACCAGTTTGCCGACCTCCTCCTGGGCCTTACCGCAGAAGGAACAAACGCAGGTCAGGGTCTGGTCGCCACCATGTAAATCGTTATTCACCGTTATTTCTCCGCCGCCAGTTCCTCGCGGCTGGCCAAGACTTTGTCGACAATGCCGTATTGGCAGGCCTCGGCGGCGTTCATGAAATTGTCGCGCTCGGTGTCAGTCTGGATCTTTTTCATCGGCTTGCCGGTGTGCCTGGCCAAAATGGTGTTGAGGTCGTGCCGCATCCGCAGGATCTCACGGGCATGAATATCGATGTCCGTGGCCTGGCCCTGGTAGCCGCCCATGGGCTGATGGATCATGATCCGCGAATTGGGCAGGGCAAAACGCTTGCCGGCGGCGCCGCTGGCAAGCAACAGGGCGCCCATGGAGGCCGCCTGTCCCAGGCAGAGAGTGGCCACATCGCAGCGGATATATTGCATGGTGTCGTAGATGGCCATGCCGGCGGTCACCGACCCTCCGGGGGAATTGATATAAAAGGTGATGTCTTTATCCGGGTCCTCGGCCTCCAGAAACAACAACTGGGCCACGATCAGGCTGGCCGCCTCATCGCTGACCTGGCTGCCGAGAAAGATGATCCGCTCCTTGAGCAGCCGGGAATAAATATCGTAAGCCCGTTCGCCACGCGGACTCTGTTCAACAACCATGGGGACCAGATTCATATGCTCCACACTTAAGCAAGGGATAACTCGACGGCGGACCACAGGGACCGCCGTCTATAGGACAGCGCAGCCGATCAGGCCGAGGCCTGACCGGCGGACACGACTTCGATGAATTTTGCTTGTTCGCGCAGGAAATTGAGCACCTTTTCGTTGTGCAGTTCATTCATGAACGGCAGGATCTCCTCCCGCCGCTTGAAGTATTTCTTCACCTCATCCAAGCTCATGTTGTACTGGTCAGCGATGCGCTGATAGCCGCGCTGAATATCCTCGTCCGCAATCTTGATCTCTTCGACCTCGGCTATCCTCTTGAGCAGGAAGTCGCCCTTGACCCGCTTGACCGCTACTTCCCGGTTCTTTTCCACCAGGTCGTCCAGCTTGATGCCAGCCGACTCGAAGGTCAAACCGCTCCGTTTGAGGTTCTCCTCGGACTGTTTGATCATTTCCTGGATCTCGTAGTTGACCAGGCGCTGCGGCACCTCAAAGGGATTGAGTTCGATCAGCTTGTGCATGATCTTATCGTCGAGATCGCCCCGGAGCGCATCCTCCTTGGCTTGCTGCAGCCGCTGACGGATATCCTCCCGCAGTCCGGCCAGGGTGTCCAATTCCGGCTTGATGTCTTTGGCGAATTCATCGTCAAGGGTCGGCAGAATCCGTACCTTGACATCCTTGACATCGACCTTGAATTCCACATTTTTCCCAGCCAGTACCGGGTTGGGATAATCCCCTGGGAAGGTGATCTCGTACAGCGTCTTGTCGCCTTTCTTCAGCCCGATCAATTTTTCCTCGAAATCCTTGCCGAGCCGATGCATGCCGATATCGACACTGAAGTTTTCGTTGTGGACCTCCTTCATGGCCTTGCCATTGTGAAAGCCCTGGAAATCGACGACCGCCACATCATCCATGGCAATGCCATGGCCCTCCCCGGCGGTCTGCAGCGCCGCCTGATGCCGCCGCAACAGCTCAACCTCCTTGTCGATCTCCTCCTCTTGCACCACGAGCGCAACTTTTTCCACTTCCAGCCCCTTGTACTCCTTAAGCTCAATCTGGGGCTTGACATCGACCATGGCCACGTAGACGAAGGTCCCGTCATCCTTAAACGTGTGCTCCGTGATCTCCGGATGAACCACCGGATCGAGCGCCTGCTTCTCAATCGCGTCGAAATAGCTTTCCTGCACCAGTTTCTCGCCGACCTCGGCCTGGGTCTGTTCCTTGAAATTGTTTTCAAGCACGCCCTGCGGAATCTTGCCGCGCCTAAATCCCCTGAGCTTGACCTCCTTATTGATCTTGGCATAGGCCTTGGTCAGGGCCGGCTCCACCGTTTCCTTGGGGAGAGTGATAGTCAGTTTTCTTGTTAATTCGGAGAGTTGCTCGACAACGATATCCATGGACCGCAATTCCTCTTGTTCGATTTACCGGGGCTTTAAGGGGGCAGCTCACTCTTTGACGGGGCGCGCTGTGCTTAAGTAAGGAACGACTGGTGCGAGAGGGGGGAGTCGAACCCCCATGGGGCTGGCCCGCTGGATCCTAAGTCCAGTGCGTCTACCAATTTCACCACTCTCGCTTTACATTAAACTTTGATTAATAACCAAAACAACCTTCTCCGTCAAGGGATCCATATGGAGAAAAAGGTGTATTTTCAACAAATTTAATATATTACCCAGATGGCGGCAGGGAACGAACCATGGCCTTTTCCTCTCCGGTCTCTCCCGCGTTTTCACCAGAGCGGATCAAATAGGCGGCCAGGGAGCAGAGGATGACAATGACGCCGCCCGTGGCCCAGAAGGCATGGCGCACCCCCAGTCCATCCATGCTCAGTCCGGCCAGGAGGGCGCCGGTGAAGACGCCTCCGCTCATCGCCAGGTTGAACACGCCCATCATGGTACCGTGGCCGAAAAGGTTGCGGCCCTCTTCCACGGCATAGGCTCCGAGCACCGGCCAGAGCACGGCTTCACCGAAGCCCAGAAAAAGATACATCCCGATCATGGCGCCCAAGCTGTTCATCAAGGGGATCAGCGCCACGGCCGCGCACATGCAGAACGAGCCGCTGAGAAGCAGAACCACCTTGTCGGACCGGTCGGTTAAAGCGCCGAAGGGATACTGGAGCACGGCATTCATCAGGGTCCGGCAGGTGATCACCAGGCCGGCCTGCATGCCGCTGCTTCCGGGCCATCCGGCCATCATCACCGGGAGAAAGGCCATGGTCGGCACCATCATCAATACCGTGGCAAACCGGGCGAGGAGGATGCCCACGGTGCGGCGCCGGCGCAACATCAGGCCGATGTTTGCAAGCAGGCTTATCCGTTGCGGGCGATCGATCGGACTACAGGCGGGCATATTGAACAAAACCAGGATAAAGGCGCAAAAACACAAACCTGCCATCATGTGGAACACCGAGGCCATCCCCCAGTTGTCGGCAAAATAGCCGCCCAGTACCGGCCCGAAGCCGGTACCGCAGAAAACAGCGACATTGACCACGCCCATGTAACGGCCTTCCTCGCCGGGTGGCGAAAGGAAGCTGGCATAGGCCATGGCCACCGGCACGATCATCGCCGCGCCGAAGCCCTGGAACAGGCGGATGACCACCAGGTGCGGCACGCTTTCGGCCAGGGGAACCAGTAAACCGACCAGGCCGTAAATGAACAGCCCGACCACCATGAACCCCTTGCGACCCCAGCGGTCGGAGAGATTGCCGACCACCGGCTGGCACAATCCCCGGCTCAAGGAAAAGGCGGCGGTGATCAGGCCCAAGGCGAATCCCGAGGCTCCCAGCTTGGTGGCCAGCACCGGCAAAATCGGGACAATGATGCCGATCCCCAACAGGGCGATGAACACCGCGACCACCACGGTGATGAGGATACGGTTGAACATTTTCATCTGCGGACGCCCATGATAAAAGGATAGGCCGACGGCCGGCCCAGCCGGCTCATCAGCCCATTGCGTCTCTCTTCATACCACCCGGCTTGGGGAATGCAAGCCGCTCGTGGACGCGCAAGACGCCGACCCATGTTCCTGTGCCTTGAATCGCACGGGAAAACACCGTATAGTGATGATCCGCTCCACCTTTTTCCGTCAACCCGTGAAACCGATGCGACCCCGATGCTGCTAACCGACCATCGCAAGATTGCCCTGATTCTGCCGGACCGTTCCTTTACCTACGCCGACCTGCTGGGCCAGGCCCGGGCCATGGCCCGCCTGATCCCGGCGGGCACCAAACGGGTGCTGATCTTTTCGGAAAACCGGGTCGAATGGGTTATTGCCTTCTATGCCGCCTGGAGCTCGGGTTGCACAGTGGTGCCGGTGGATTACCAGGCCACGGCCGAAGAGGTCGGGTTTATTGTCCGGGATTGCGGTCCCCGGTTCTTTTTCTGCTCCCAGGCCAGGCAAGAGGTGCTGGCAGAGGCCCTGGCCGGGCTTGATGATCTCCCCCCACCCGTGATCTTCGAGGATCTGGATCTTGATCAGACCGCTCCCGCCGAACCGATCGACTGTCTCGATCCTCAGGCCACGGCGCTCTTGATCTACACCTCGGGCACCACCGGCACACCCAAGGGGGTGATGCTCTCCTTTGCCAACATTTTGGCCAACGTCGAGGCGGTCACCATCGGCACGCCCATCTACTGTCCGGACGAACGGGTGCTCATGCTCCTGCCCCTGCACCATATCTTCCCTCTGCTCGGCACCCTGGCCATACCCTTCCGCATCGGGGCCACCGTGGCCCTCTGTCCCTCGCTCAAGGCGGAGGACATCGTCGCCACCCTGCAACGCAACAAGGTCACCATGGTCATCGGCGTACCCCGGCTCTACAGCCTGATCATGCAGTCGATCCGGAAAAAAATCGAGGCCAGCGTTATTGCCAGGCTGCTCTATGGCCTGGCGAGCAGGGTAGCCTCCCCGCGACTGTCTCGCCTGCTTTTCGGCACGGTCCACAAAAAATTCGGCGGCCATCTCAAATATCTGGTCAGCGGCGGCGCGGCCCTGGACCCGGAGGTGGGCCGACAGTTCACCACCTTAGGCTTCGAAATCCTGGAAGGCTACGGCATGACCGAGGCGGCGCCGATGATCACCTTCACCCGGCCGGGCCAGGTCCACATCGGCTCGGCGGGCACGGCCATGAGCTGCACCACCATCGCCCTCCACGACGGCGAGATCCTGGCCAGGGGCGATAATATCATGCAGGGGTACTGGAACCGACCAGAGGAAACCGCCGAGGTGCTGCGGGACGGGTGGCTGCATACCGGCGACCTCGGCCATCTCGACCAGCAAGGCCGCCTGTTCATCACCGGCCGCATCAAAGAAATCCTGGTGTTGGCCAACGGCAAGAACATCAACCCGGCGCTGATCGAGCAGGAGCTGGAGGCCCTTGATCCCGCCATTGCCGAGGCAGGCGTGCTGCTTGCGGACGACCTGCTCCAGGTGGTGATCCGCCCCAATTTGGCCGTACTGCGGGAAAAAGGCATCAGCCGGATGGATGACTACTTCCGCTGGCAGGTCATCGACCGCTACAACCAAAAGGCCTCGCCGGCCAAAAGGCTGCAGCGCCTCACCCTGGTGGAGTGTGAGCTGCCCCGCACCCGACTGGCAAAACTCAAACGTTTCCAGTTGCCGTCTTTGGTTGCGGCCCGGCAGGGGCGCGCAGCCAAAGTGGAGCATCCGGCCGGAGAGGAGTACCGGCTGATCCACCGCTTCCTGGAAAATCAAACCGTCCGGGCCATTGCCCCGGACGACCACCTGGAGATCGACGCCGCCCTCGATTCCCTCGACAAGGTCAGCCTGCTGGTGTTCATCCAGAAGACCTTCGGGGTGGAAATCGCTGAGGAGCATTTGATGCGGATTCCCACCCTGCGCCAGTTGAGCGGGTATGTGGCCGAGCGCAAGGAGAAGATCGCCGAGGAGCTGATCAACTGGCGGGACATCCTGGTTGAACAGATCGACAGCCACCTGCCGCGTGCCTGGTTCACCACCAACCTGTTCAAAAACGCCAGCCGCCTGCTGCTTGGCTGCTATTTCCGCTTCCGCACCGAGGGCCGGGAGAATATCCCCGACACCCCCTGCATCATTGCCCCCAACCACCAGAGCTTCATCGACGGCCTCCTGGTGGCCGCCGGCCTGAAGAACGCGCTGATGCGGCGCACCTGCTTCTACGCCAAGGCCAAGCATGTCCGTAAACGCTGGCTGCGTTTTCTGGCCGACCGCAACAACATCGTGGTCATGGATATCAACTCCGACGTGCTGGAATCGATCCAGAAAGTGGCCATGCTGCTGCGGGACGGCAAGAATATTATTATTTTTCCCGAAGGCACCCGCACTCTCAACGGCGCTCTGGGCGAATTCAAGAAAACCTTCGCCATCTTGAGCAAGGAGCTCAATGTGCCGGTAGTGCCGGTGGCCATCCGCGGCGCCTTCGAAGCCCTGCCCGCCGGCTCACGTCTGCCGCTTCCTTTCCGCCGGATCTCGGTCCGCTTCCAACCGCCGATCTTCCCCGACGGCCACAGCTACGACTCGCTCAATCGACTGGTGCAGGAGCAGATTCGCCAATGCCTGGAGACGGCAAGCCCGCCCCTGCTGGCCGGAGGAGACAACCACGCCGGCTGACCTTCCCCGGCCATCACTACCGACCAACGCCTTGTCGTGCCAGCGGGCGTCGGCCGCAATCCATTCACGCTTGCCGGACAATTCCGCGTGAAAAAACTTACAATCCTTCCGTCCCAAGACTTGGTCGACGCCTGCATCAGCCCCGCCTCCAGCTTGGATCTCCTTTCCCGGCTGGAGGTGGGCAAGCTGCTCGATGCCAGCCGGGGCGGACTGTACCCCCTGTTCCGCAACTCATCGTTGGCTGTGCTCAACAACGGCGATTACCTCGACGACGGTCGCGAGCTGTTGCAGCGCTTTCAGCATTTCGATATCCGGGTGATCCAGGAGGAGCGCGGCATCAGGCTCGACCTGCGCAACGCTCCGGCCAGCGCCTTTGTCGACGGCAAAATCATCCGGGGAATCAACGATCATCTCTTTGCCGTGCTCCGCGACATCGTCTATACCGACGACGCCATCAACCACAATCCCCGCTTCGACCTCGCCAGTTCCGACGGCATCACCAACGCGGTGTTCCATATCCTGCGCAACGCCGGGATCATGCGGCCGCACACCAAACCGCGCCTGGTGGTCTGCTGGGGCGGCCACTCGATCTCTCCGAACGAATACGATTACAGCAAAGAGGTCGGCTATCAGCTTGGGCTGCGCGGCCTCGACATCTGCACTGGCTGCGGTCCCGGCGCCATGAAGGGCCCAATGAAAGGCGCCACCATCGGCCATGCCAAGCAGCGGATCTACGACGGCCAGTATCTGGGTATCACCGAGCCCGGGATCATTGCCTCGGAATCACCCAACCCCATTGTCAATGAACTGGTGATCATGCCGGACGTTGAAAAGCGGCTGGAGGCCTTTGTCCGCGTCGGCCATGCGGTGATTGTCTTTCCCGGCGGCGTGGGCACAGCCGAGGAGATCCTCTACATCTTAGCCATTCTCCTTGATCCGGAGAACTCGCGCATCCCCCTGCCCCTGATCTTCACCGGCCCGGCCGAGTCCGCCGGCTATTTCGAGCGGATCGACCGCTTCATCATCGAAACCCTCGGCCCGGCCACCCGGCAAATGTACAGGATCATCATTAACGATCCCGAAGCCGTGGCCCAGAAAGTGGTGGAAGGGATCGAGCAGGTCTACCAATTCCGGCTGAAGACCGACGACGCCTTCTATTTCAACTGGATGCTCAACGTCAACCTGGAGCTGCAACTGCCCTTTGTGCCCAACCACGAGAACATGCGCC
>WRKE01000266.1 GCA_009778235.1 Pseudomonadota bacterium | reverse complement strand
CGAGGGCCTGGCGCAATCGCTGGCGGATGCGGTCGCGCAGCTCGCCGGTGGCCGCCCGGGTGAAGGTGACCACCAGAATCTGGTCGATGGCCAGTTCTCGTTCGAGCAGCAGCCGGAGGAACAGCAGGGTCAGGGTGTAGGTTTTGCCGGTACCGGCGCTGGCCTCCAGCAGGCGCCAGCCGCTTAAGCGTAAGCTGAGCAGATCAAGCGGCTGCATCGTCATCCTCCAAGGAAGACAGGATCGGATCATAGAGCTCGGCCAAGGCGATGAAATCCGGGGTGGCGGCAAAACGCTCCCCGGGAAAACAGCAGCGATAGCTTGGATCGCTGCCCTCGCCCTCGCGGTTAAAGCCGTTTTCCCAAGCCTGGCGGGCGGCCTGGTGCGGGTCTTTACCGCGATGCCGCGCTTTGGCCCATGCCAGGCTGGTTTCCGGGAAGAAAGGCAGAGGTTTGGACAGTCCTTGCCAGTAGAGGTCGAGCAGAGAGTGCAGGCGCTGCTCGGCATCGGCCAGCGGTGGCAGAGTGAGGCAGTGGATCGGATTCTCAGGTCGGGCCGGGTCGCGGGCCAGGTGCATGGACACCGGCGGTATGCCTGCCGGTGTTTGGAGGTTGAGGACCAGATGGTGGACCAAGAGGGTGATCAGGTCCATGCCTTTGCGGGCGGCGGCCCGCCAAGTGACCCGGCCGGAGATCCCGCAATCGGTCAGCCAGCCGACCAGCCGGAAGGGGCCGATGGCACGGTCGATGACCACTGGTTCCAGGGGGTGGGCGAGCAGGGGAAGAAGCCGGTCGGCGAGATGGCTGCTGTCGGCGACGATCCCGGCGAATTCGACCCGGCCAAAGCCGCCCAGAGGCAGATGGCCGCTGGTTTCCAGGCCCCGGTAAATCTGGTCGCCACTCATCCCCGCAAGCAGGCCGGTCACGGTCGTCCGCCGCAGGTGGTACTGGTCCAGCCGGTCGAGGGCAAAGGGCTCGCTCTCGTCTATGGTGGTGAGCTTGCCCTGTTGGCGCAGGCCGAGGATCCGTTCTAGAAAGAAGCGGGTCGGATGGCTCCAGAACCGGGCCAACTGGCCGACATCGACTCTCCGCCACTCGTCTGGAGGTGCCGGCAGGGCATGGGCGAGGAAGGGCAGGGTTGGGACTTCCCGTTCCGCCGGCAGCCAGGCCGGATTGTAGCTGGCCGTGGCCGGGGAGTGGTCGTAACAGCGGCGGCTGAAGGGCTGCATCGGGTGCACGGTGGTGAGAAGGGCTGAGACCGCGGTGGCTGCCGAAGGGGTGAGGCAGCTCTGGTCGAGATAGTCCAAGAGCTCCGAGACCACCACCGAGGGCGGAGCCATGGCCTCGTCGCGCAGGTTGCGACCGGTCCAGGACAAATAAAAAGAATCGCGGGCCGAGAGCAGGGCCTCCAGAAAGAGATAGCGGTCGTCCTGGCTCCGGTTGCGGTCGCCCAGGCGCGGATGGGCCGCCATGAGATCAAAGGCGAGGGGGTGCTGGCACCGGGGGAAGGCCGCATCGTTCATCCCCAGCAGGCAGACGACGCGGAAGGGCACGGACCGCATCGGCACCATGTTGCAGAAGGTGACCCGGCCGCTGAGAAAGGGCTGGCCGTAGGGAGGCTGGGCAAGGAGCGTGCGCAGATGTTGTCTGAGCACAACAAAGCTGACGGGAGCGGTGTGGCCGGCCAGCCGGCAATCCGTCCGCAGACTGTTCACCGCCTCCCGCAAAAGGAGCAGTCCCTGATCATCCTCCTCGGTCGCGAACAGATCGTCGATCAACTCCAGCAGCGCCGCACCCCATGCCTCCATCGGACGGTCTCCTTGCAAGCGGAGACGCCAGGCGGCCAAGGTGTCGATCAGGGCCAGAAAACCTCCCAGCGCCTCGCTCTCGCCACCGGCCAGATGGCCGTAGGGGAGACGGTCGGCTTGGGGCTGTTGGCAGTCACCCATCAGATAACCGAGCAGCAGCCGGTCCAGGCCGAAGCGCCAGCTGTGGTGATCGCCGGCATGGACTGAAAGCTCCTCCCGGTGGCGCGCATCCAGGCCCCAGCGGATGCCCGTCTCCCGGACCCAATCATGCAGCCGTGGCAGGATGGCGGGGTCAAGGCCAAAGCGCTTGAGCAGGGCGGGCGTTTCGCCCAGGGACAAGACTTCGGGTGCCGTGAACCGGCCGGGGAGCAGGTCAAGCAGGTCGAGCAGATGGCGGACCAGTCCATGTTCGTTGGTCAGAGGCTGGTCGGCCAGTGACCAGGGAATGCGCCGCTCGCCGCCGGCCTCGCCGAAAACGCCGGCAACCGCCTCGACATACCCCTGGATGTCCGGGGCGCTGACCAGGATATCGTTAGGCGTCAGGTCAGGGCGGCGTTTAAATAGATCGAGCAGCCGGTCGTGCAGGACCTGGACCTCGCGCAGGGGCGAGCTGCAGCAATGGAATTGGATCGAGCGGTCATCAGGGTCGAGTGGATGACGGTCCGCCCCGGCAACGGACCGGTCGTTCAAGTCGAGGATATCGTTTTGCAGGACGGCCAGCGCATGGGCCGAATCATTCTCCTGGTACAGGTCTATTTCTTGCGGATCGCTGTCCAGCAGTTGGCTGAAAAAGTCCTGGCCGATTTTGCCCAGCGAGGCCAGAAGCGGATGGCCCCGATCAGCATAGGCGTTGGTGGTGCCCACTGACCGGCCGTGCTCCCCGGCCAGTCGCCGGGCCGAAACCAGATCGCCCCAGTAGTGGCGGCAGGGACTGAGATGAAACAGGTGCACCTCGGTCATGGAGCTGATTCTGGTGAAGATTTCCAGATGGACCGGTGCCAGCGAATTGAGGCCGAACAGGTGGCAGCGTTGGGGCAGAAAGCCTCCATCCGGCCGGGCTGCGGCCAACAGCGCCCGGAAGTGCTCGGCCAGCCGGGCCCGATGGGGAACAGTGGCCGCGGTCAGGTCCCGCCAGAGCGTTGCCTGCCAATGGTAGTCGCGTCCTTGCAGCCATTGGTTGAGCAGGTCGGGACGATAGACCATGTACTGGTCGAAGAGATCGGCGATCCGGGCCGACAATTGGTCGAGTTTAATGCCGTCGACATCGTCTGAGAGGTAGGAGGCGAGTTCGCGGAAAGCAGGGCGATTGAGCCGGGACGGCAGCAAGGCGGCAATCCGCCAGCGCAGCACTGGTTTGCTCAATTCATCCTCATCGGGCAGGATATCCCCGAACCGGCGGACCAGTTCCCAGGCAAAGCGGGCCGGTAGGGGGAAGTGGTAATGGGCGGCGATACCGTCGGCAAAGGCCAATTGCTGCGCCAGCCACTGGGCCATGCCCGGATTGTGGACCACGATTATTTCGGGCGCCAGGGGATCGGGCAAAGGGTCGCGGAGAATGGCCCGAAGCTGGAGGAGTAGAATTTCTAACTTGTTGGATTGATGCAGAAACACAATCTGCTCCTTGTAAAGAAAACCAGGGGGCACGGGCTGCGCCGGGAGCCGATGATAAGCGGTTGCATGAAGGAAATCGCTGAATTGCTGGTTTCTCTTTTTATTTCAACATCCTGGCTTGATCTCATTCCAGGGATTCTTCAGGAACTCGTAGATGGCATCCTGGGCAAATCCCTGTTCCTGGTTGTTGACCACAGCCCGGAAGAAATTGACCCCGGCAAACGGCAAAGAGAAGGTGGCGGTAAATGCGGCCAAAGGCTTTGCCCCTCGCGGTTTGCGGATGCCGCTGCTCTTCAGCAGGGTTCCGGCCTTGAAATCTTCCAGGAAAGAAGCAATCCGGTTATGTGGTTGTTTTGACTCTTGTTGTTCCTGATGGTATTGGGTTGAGTCCACTTGAGCCTTTTCATTTTGATATTGTTGAATATTTTCGCAAATCCAATATGTTAGAAAGCAAAGCTTTTTATGTTAAAATGACAATTATTTCAACTTGTTGGTTGTTTTTTTTATAGTAAAATTAGTGGATCGGAAAGTTGAGTTTTATGAAAGCGGAAATATTTTGCTATAATTAATTAAGATTTGAGATTTTATCGAATGTTTTCGATGGAAGAGCCATGAAGCACCGATTCGATTATCGACATGTCGCTCTCGCCCTTCTGACCACCCTGCTCCTTGCCGGCCTGTTCTATCTCCCCTATCTTGCGGTCCGCAACAAGACCATCGATGCCTTCCGGGTCCAGCAGACCTTGCTGGCGTTGCAGGCCGGAACCGGCCTGCAGGAGTATGCGGCCACCTATGAGAAGGCTTTGATCTACCTGGGACAACAGCCTGCCATCCAGGCTCTCAATGAGAGCGGTAAGGCCCTGCTTCAGGATTTTCTCGCCATCCACCCGCAGGATATTGCCGCCATTCAGCGAGTTGATGCCTCCGATGTTTCCCAGTTCGCCATCCCGGAGACCTGGACGGACGATCCCGGCGCCAAGATGCATTGCCGCCAGATCCGGGACGGCGTCAGTCCGGCGGTCAGCGATCTTATCCTTCTGCCGGACGGCAGCCAGCAGGTCTATTTTTCCGTATCGGTGTATCGTGACGATGATTTTGACGGCTGCATCTCCTTTACTCTGCCGTTCTCCCAGGTGGCCAACCGGTATCTGGAACAGATTCCTCTGCACCAGCATGCCACCTCCATCCTGTTGTTCAGTCACGGCGGCACCATGCTCGTAGCACCCGAAGACGAGTTGGTCGGCAAAAACAGCTACCATTTGTCGGGCGCCATCGGAGAGCTCGCCCTGCTGCAGGAGGCCATTGTCACCGGTGGGCAAAGAACCTTGACAATTTCCCGGCATGTTCGTGAGGGAAAGGAAACCAGGGTCGAAAAGGTCTACGCGGTTATTCACCCGGTGATGCTTCCCGGCGACGCCAGTTGGTCGGTGGTTTTGCTGACCCCGGTTCAGGAGGTCTTGGGGGCCATGTCCGAATTCCGTTCCCAATGGCTGATGGTAACTGGCATCGCCACCGCGGCCATCGGCCTGCTCGGCCTGGTGTTGAGCGGCATCGTGACCCGGCGCGAGGATGAGCGACGGCTGCGAGCCCAGGAAGAACAAGTGGCCGGTTTACTCGATCTGGCTCCGATGGGGTTTTTTCTGGTGGACGTGGTGGACGGCAGCCACCATACGGTGCTCTACGCCAATCGCCAGGCGCGTCAAATGGTCGGCGCGGAGAATGGTCAGGAGGCGGTGGGGCACTCGTTTATCGGATTTCTCGATGAGGACAGCCAGGAAAAGGTGGTTGCCAGCATAAACCAACCTTGGACTGAACAGGCGATTCAGATCGAGGCCGTGCAGTTTGTCGGCTTCAGCGGCATTCTGCGCGAGGTGGTCATCACCGCGACATCCTATCGAGCGGGCTTGCAGGCTCAGTATCTTTTGCTGGTACGTGATGTCACCGAGGAACGGCGGTCAGCCGCCTGGCAGCTCCGCCTGATCGAGGCCGTCGATCAGGTCAAGGAGGCGGTGCTCATCGCCGACAGCCGGGGGATAATCGATTATGCCAACGCCACCTTGGGCGAGATGACCGGATACAGCCAGGAAGAATGCCAGGGCAAGCCGGTCAGGATGCTGTGGGCCAAGAAGCAGGAGGCCCATTTCGAACAGAAGATGGAGAGCATGGCCGGACAGGGAGAAACCTGGCAGGGGCGGATCGTCAACCAGCGTAAGGATGGCAGCCTGTTCGTGGCCGCGGCCACTATCTCGCCCATGCGGGACGCCAAAGGCGAAGTGGCCTATTTTGTCCTGGTGCAGCGCGATATCACCAACGATGTGGAGATCGAGTTGCGCATGCGCCAGGCGCAGAAAATGGAAGCCATCGGCACCCTGGCCGGCGGTATCGCCCACGACTTCAACAATATCCTGGGCGGGATCATCGGCTTCACCGACATGGCCTTGCTGCACTGTACGCCCGGCTCCGACGTTCACGGCAACTTGCTCCACATTCGCCAGGGTGGCAGGCGGGCAGCCGATCTGGTGCAGCAGATCCTCACCTTCAGCCGGCAGTCGGCGATAGAGAGGGTGCCGGTTCCGGTGCTGTCGTTGATCAAAGAGAGCCTCAATCTGATGCGCGCCACCCTGCCGACGACCATTGAGATCCGGCAGGATTTGCGGATTGCGGATGCGACGGTGATGGCGGCGCCGGTGCAGGTTCAGCAGATTGTCATGAATCTGTGCGCCAATGCCTTTTACGCCATGCGCGAGAAAGGAGGCAGCTTGACCATCCGGCTGGAGCGCGTGCCAGGGCCAAACCAGGCGTTGAGTGAGGTTGACGGCGAGGGCTGGCTGAAGCTGACGGTCGAGGATACGGGGCCGGGCATTGAAAGCGATATTCTGCCCAACATTTTCACGCCCTTCTTCAGCACCAAGCAGCCGGGCGAAGGCACGGGCATGGGGCTGAGCGTGGTCCACGGCATCGTTCGTGAACTCGGCGGCGAGATTTCGGTGCAATCGCAGCCGGACAAAGGAAGCGTGTTCACCGTGCTTTTGCCCGAGGCCGCCCAGAAGAACAGCAACCTCACCAGCAGCGAGGAACCGCTGCCGATGGGATCGGAACATATCCTGGTGGTGGACGATGAAAAAGAGATCAGGGAAACCTGCAAGATGATGCTCTCCCATCTGGGATATACCGTGACCACCACCGGCAATCCCCAGGAGGTCATGACCCTGATCAAACATGCAGAGCCGCCTGTTGATCTGGTCTTGACCGATCAGACCATGCCGAAAATGACCGGCATCGACCTCACCCGGGAAATCCGGCGTTTGCGGCCCGAAATCTCGGTGATCCTCTGCACCGGTTATTCGGACCGGCTCAACAACGTCATTGCCCGCGAAGCCGGAGCATGCGACCTGCTGATGAAGCCCATGGATCTGCGCGGGCTTGGCTCCGCGGTGCGCTCCACCCTTGACCTCCGGCAAAAGGGTCCATCGGGGTAGCCTTTGCCGCTGTTATTACCCGCTGTCATTTTTTTCCGCACCCATTCCTCCACCAGTACCGGTGCCTGGTCCCTGTTGATCAGGTCAGAATCGAAGCGCAACAGAGGTTGGTTGTGCCGGAGGGCCAGGGCCTCGGTCAGGGGCCCAAAGGAGCAGACAGGGGTTCCGCTGGCGGCCAGCATATTTTTTTCGTGCGGTCGCGATAGCGATTCGAGCCCAGTTCCTTGAGCCGGTGGCGTGCCGGCAGGAGACCTGTTTCGGTTTTTCTGCCCTTGGGCAGCCAGCCACCATGGGAGAGCGCGAGGGCAGTGGCCGCATTAAACGCGGCCCGGTCAGCCCGGTCTGGCCACCGATCATGGCAATCGTTTAAATCGTTTATTTAATATAGAAAATCAACCTATTATCCGCATGGCCGCTTGCGGTGGATCCCAAGGTAGGGGAAAAGAGACAATGGTACCGGAGTTAAGGAAATTAACGCATAATATGTTGAGAATACACTGTTTGTTAAGTGTGACCCCTGATGTTTTCTGCAAAAGGTTGACAATGTCGGACCAATAAAGTTTAATTGCCCCTGATTTTACCTGCAACCGTATAAGGTCAACATTCACTGTTCGCCTGTCTGAATGATTTGAATAGTTGACCGCAAATCTTGCATAAAGAGGAAAATGGTTACAGAAAAAAGTACTTCACCCGCTTTGTCCCGCCGCTCCTTTCTTCTTGCTTCAACCCAGATTGTTCTCGGTTTGGGCGTGGTTTCCGCTCCCACCTTAGCATGCGCCAAGGCCTTGGACCGGAGGTCGTTGTCTTTTTTTCACACCCGCACCCAGCAGGAGCTGCGCATTACCTACGCCTCGGGGAAGACCTATGACCGCAAAGCCCTGACCCAGATCAACCGTTTTCTCCGCGACTACCAGACCGGACAGGTGCATGTCATCGATCCGAAGTTGCTGGATATTCTCTGGGCGGTCCAGGGAGAAATGGGGAACAAAGGGGTCTATGAGGTGATTTCCGGCTACCGCTCGCCCAAGACCAACAGGTGCCTGAGAAAGGGGCACCCCGGGGTGGCCAGCCATAGCCTGCACATGAAGGGCCAGGCAGTGGATATCCGGTTTTCCGGCGCTAAGTTGACCCAGGTGTACAACTGTGCGCTTGCCATGCAAAGCGGCGGCATCGGGTTTTATCCCAATGACGGCTTTGTTCATCTGGACTCCGGGCTGTTCCGCACCTGGTAGCCATTGCGGCAGGCATCGGGGAAGCCCCCGTCTTTCCCCGTTGAGCGCCTCTTTTCCAAGAGCCTCTCTTCGTCCTGCCTTAAGTTGGTAAGGGATAATCGCACCATTGAGCGGGCTTTTCAGGTGACGTGACGTTTCCTTGAGGAACATTGGGCAGCGAAATCGAGCCCGCAGTCGTTTGTTTCTCACCATTCCCGGCCCGCTCGTACCGAACCTGTTGTCGCTTTCGAAAAAATAAAAGGGGGACTGATCCGAAAACGGATCAGTCCCCCTTTTTGCATTCGGGCATGGCCCCTGCCGCTGGTTAGGTGGCAGTTTTGGTCACGGTCTGATGATCTCGCAGTCGCATTCGGCGTCCTGGATGTTGAGCAACAGAAACTTGGTGTTAAACCCGGCGTTGACCAACTCGTTGTACGCCATGTCGGCACGGGCGCCGGTGGAGCAGTGGACGTAGATCTTCTTGTCCTTGGGCAGCTCGTTCATCCGGGCCGGAATCTCGTCCAAGGGAATGTTGATGGCGTTTTTGAAGATGCCGAGTTCCGCCACTTCCTCCTTGGTGCGGGCATCGACCACGATGGCATCCTTGTCCTCACCGGAAACCGCCTTGCGGAAATCGGCTATCGACACTTCACCCTTGCCGAGTTTGCGCACCCATTTGATTTCTGTCGCAAAGATCGGTCCCTTTTCAATCGCGCCCTTGGCTTTGACCCAACCCTCGTAACCGCCCTGGACCAGGGTGACCGAGCTAAACCCATCTTGGCGGAGTTCCTTTGCGGCATCAATCACTTCCCGGTCGCCGTAGAGGACCAGAGGGGCGTTGCGCGCCACATCGCCCAGCTTGTTCTCCAGCGATTCGTAGGGCACGCTGTACGCCCCCTTGATACGGCCGGCAAGGGCCTTGTGACTTGGCCGCAGGTCGATTACCACCACATTGCCATTGAGGATGAAGTCATTGCTGGAGTAGGTGGGCAAGAGGGACTTGGTCCATTCCGGCTCGCCTTCGTTGTATACCCGGATATTGGTGTAGCCCAGCTTCTTGGCGATGGCCGCCGCCGCCGGCGACAAGGGGCAGGTGATGCCACCGCAATAGAAGACGAGCGGCGTGTTCTTGTCTTTGGGAAGAGCCGCGGCCTGCTGCTCCTCAAGTTTGGGCAGGGGCAGGGAGATTGCGCCGGGCAGGTGCGCTTGGTCGTAGCGGGTCTTGGGCCTGGAATCGTACACCATCAATTTGGCCTGATCCTTGATGATCTGTGCCAATTCCGCCGTCTTGATCTCGGTGAGCCCCTCGGGCAGTTTGGCCAGCTTGAGCTGAACCTCGGTGGCAAAAGCATCCGCCGCACCGCGCATCTCATAGAAGACCTTGGCCATGCGGCCCTTGGCAACGCTGTTCATGCCTTTGGTCTTGTCATCGAACTTGACCATCATCACCTTGGCTGCTTCGCCTTTGCCGACCACGATGGAGATGGATTTGGCCCGCTCCGATACCGAGGTGATTTCGCCTTCATACACCAGTTGCCCGGATTCCTGGCCCGATGCCTTGGCGACCGGACCCTGGGCTTGCTCATCTTGCTTGGTTGCGCCGCAACCGCCGACCAGGAGCGCCGCCATCAAACAAAGCGGCAGCAGGTGGAAAAAAGTTTTGTTCACGAATGTCCTCCTTAAACGTAAATAAAATTGCAGGGACAGAACCTGCCCCCGGATGAGGCGGGAGCGAATCACTACTCCCCCAAAGAGGTACAAAATAATTTTAAAAATCATTCCTATTATACACAAAGATTGCGGATGAGGCAACGATGATCAACAGCTATCTTTGTTCGAACCAGCTTTCCAGTTTACGGGAGGAGGCCCGGGGTAAGGCTTCTGGCCACGGTCAGGACTTCTATCCGTTTGGCCCCGGCCTGGCGCAGGACACGGCTGCATTCGTTGACCGTGGTGCCGGTGGTGTAGACATCATCGATGAGCAGGATCGACGCCCCGGCAACCCGGGTCGGGTGCGCCAGGGAGAAGGCATTGGCCAGGTT
>WRKE01000265.1 GCA_009778235.1 Pseudomonadota bacterium | reverse complement strand
CCCTATCTGGATCTGCAGATGTGGTATTCGGCCGTGAACTTCGGCTATGCCAACCAGCGCTTAAACAACGCCCTGAAGCGCCAGATCGACACCCTGCCGCAGGTCGCCTCGCAGTACCTGCACAAGGAAAAGGTGGAACTGGCCGCCCGCCTCTGCCAGGCGATGAAGGCAATCTGGGATCAGGACGGCCGGGTCCATTTCAATGTCGGCGGCTCCCAGGCCATCGAAGATTCCCTTAAACTGGTGCGCAACGCCAGCAAGGGCAAAAGCCTGATGTTGGCCTTTGAGGGCGGTTACCATGGCCGTACCCTGGGCGCTTCGGCCATCACCTCTTCCTACCGTTACCGCAGGCGTTACGGGCAATTCGGTGACCGGGGCATGTTCATTCCCTTCCCTTACTGTTTCCGCTGCCCCTACAAAAAACGCCGTGATGACTGCGAACTGTACTGCTTGAGCCAGTTTGAGCGGTTTTTCGAAACCGAATATTACGGCCTGTGGGATCCCAAGGCGCCGGGCGGCGGCGAGGCCGAGTACGCTGCCTTTTATATCGAATGTATCCAAGGCACGGGCGGCTATGTGGTGCCCCCCAAGGACTATTACCCCAAGTTCAAGCGAATATTGGAGGAACACAAAATCCTGCTGGTGGACGATGAAATCCAGATGGGCTTTTATCGGACCGGCAAGCTCTGGGGGCTGGAACACTTTGGGATCAAGCCGGACGTGGTGGTCTTCGGCAAGGCCATGACCAACGGGCTCAACCCGCTGGCCGGCATCTGGGCGCGTGAGGAACTGATCAATCCCCAGGCATTTCCCTGCGGTTCCACCCACTCCACCTTTGCCAGCAATCCGCTGGGCACGGCCGTGGCTCTGGAAACCATGCAGATGCTGGCCGAGGCCGACTATGAACAAAGCGTCAACGAACTTGGCGCCTATTTCCTGGCCGGCCTTCAGGAACTCAAGTCCCGGTATTCCATCATCGGCGATGTGGATGGGTTGGGCTTGGCGCTGCGCGCTGAGATCTGCGCCCCTGATGGCTTCACCCCTGACAAGGCCATGCTGGACCGCATGGTGGACGAAGGCATCAAGGGTGATATCGAGGTTGACGGTAAAAAATATGGGTTGGTGCTGGACGTGGGGGGCTATTACAAGAACGTCATCACCTTTGCCCCATCGCTGCACATCACGCGGGCGGAAATCGATTTGGCCATGCGCCTGCTCGACGAAATCCTGCGCCGGGTGGCGCGGTAGCGGTTGTTTTGGATAAATAAAAAAGTCCTCAAAAAATCCGCCAGGGTGCGCGCTTGATTCCGGCAAGGGTTTTATGCCCTTGCCGGCTCCAGGTGCTTCCCTGCCAGCAAACGGGGATGAGTGCCCCAATATGAAGACAACAGAGCAGCACATGCAAGAAGGCGATCACTTTTTTCCCGGCAGCCGGGTGGGCGTTCTGCTGGTGCACGGCCTGACCGGTACGCCCACGGAAATGATCAGTGTGGGCAAACGGCTGAATAAATACGGATTCACCGTATATTGCCCCGTACTGGCCGGCCATTGCAGCACCGAAGAAGATCTCTTGGCCACCTGCTGGCATGACTGGGCAGCCAGCGTCGAACAGGCGCTCTTACGGCTGCGGGACCACGCGGACGTGATCTTTGTGGGCGGGCTGTCCGCCGGGGCCGTGCTCAGCCTGTACCTGGCGGACCATCACCCTTCCCTGGTGCGGGGCATGGCCCTGTATTCAACCACCTTGACCTGGGATGGATGGAGTATTCCCAAACTCAGCTTTCTGCTTCCCCTGGTGTTGCGTCTGCCGTACATCGGCAAGCGTTACCATTTTGTGGAGGCCTTCCCCTATGGCATAAAAAATGAGCATTTGCGCCGGCGGATCGTGGCAAAAATGAAGAGCGGCGACACCGCCACCGCTGGACATACCCACACCCCGGGGGTCATTGTCCGCGAACTCTGGCGCATGGTGGATGCGGTGAAAAAGAAATTCCCGTCCATCAACACCCCGGCCTTGATTGTGCACGCCAACAATGACGATATCGCCGGCCTGCGCAAAAACGCCCTGTATATGCAAAACCGCCTGGCCGGTCCCACGGAACTGCTCCGGCTGTACGACAGCTACCACATGATCACCGTGGATCAGGAGCGGCATCTGGTGGCCGATGCCACCGCCCGCTTTTTTCAAAGCCGTCTGAATACGGCGGAGCGCGCTGAGCTGGCCGGGACCGCCAAGGAGCCGATTCCAGAGCCAAAGGAAAAAGAACAAGAGGTGAGCCGGCGTGAAAACATGGCCCTGGCGGAGCCGGCATGACCGCTCTGGCTGTTCTCCTCTGGCTGTTGAACATGTCGATGGACACCTTCGGCCACCTGGCCTTCAAGGCCGCTGCCGGTCATGGCCTTGACCTGGATACCTTCAGCCACTGGAAACACCTGGCCCGTAGCCCCTGGCTGTGGGCGGGAGTTGTCTGCTACTTCTGCGAATTTTTTGTCTGGGCAGCGTTCTTGTCCCAGGTGCCTCTGGCCGCCGGGGTCATGCTCGGCTCAATCAACATCGTGGTCCTGATGCTCGCTGGCCGGTTGATGTTCAGGGAGCGTCTCACCCCCTGGCGAGTGGCGGGCATTTTGCTGATTACCGGCGGTGTTGCCCTGGTGGGGCTTGGGGTATGAAGCGGTTCTATCTGATCGGTTTTTTGTGTTTGATGGCCTCGGACAGCCTGGCGCAGATCAGCTTCAAGTTTGCCGGCATGGCCGCTGAGCCGTTGGAATTCGGCATGAACTGGGTTCTAAGGATTATGGCCAACCCCTGGTCATACGGCGCGCTGCTCGGGTACCTCTGTTCCTTTATCTCCTGGATGACCTTGCTACGCTATGCTCCCATTGGTCCGGCCTTTGCCGCCTCGCATCTGGAGTTGGTCACTGTGACCATCCTTTCGGTCTGGATTTTTCATGAACCGCTCACCCTGCCCAAGGTTGTGGGCGGCCTGTTGATTGTGCTTGGAGTGCTCTGTCTTGCCAGGGATGAAAGCGCTGCCTCCGGAGAAGAACAGGCCCATGATGGCGCCCAGAGAGTGAACCGGGCGTGAGATCGCTTTATACTTTTGCTGCGAAAAATATATTTATCTTTTTGTTAAAATTCAGTTTGTTGTCAACATGACAAGCTGCATTGGCAAGAGAAAACGGTATGAACTGCCGCCCACGGCCGGGCTGCCCCTGGCTTGGGACGATTATTGGCGTAAGCCCAGGCAGTCCTTTGCCGCCAGCCTTGCGCAGTGGCCCGGCCTGCCGGAACCACTGATGACCTGCTCCGGCACCGCTGCCCTGGTGGTTGCCCTCAAGACCCTGCACCGGCGTTATCCGGACAAAAACGCCGTGATTATGCCCGCCTACAATTGTCCCCTGGTGCCCCTGGCCACCTGCCTGGTTCCTGGCTTGCGCGCCATTATTTGCGATACCGTTGCCGGCGGGATCGATCTTGACCCGCAACAATTAGATAAGCTGTGCGATCAACGCACCCTGGCTGTCATCCCCACCCATCTGGGCGGCCGGGTGGCCGATGTGGAGGCGGTGAAGGCGATTGCCGCGCGATATGGCGCCCTGATTATCGAAGACGCGGCCCAGGCCCTGGGGGCGTTCACCTCGGTGGGGTGGAGCGTTGGCTTGGCGGGCGATATCGGCTTTTTCAGCCTGGCGGCCGGGAAAGGCCTGACCACCTATGAAGGCGGCGTCCTGGTCAGCCGTGATGCCCAGTTGCGGACGGAACTGGCGGCCACGGCCCAGGAAACCCTGCAACCCGATCTGGGCTGGACCCTGCGCCGCAACCTCGAACTGTTGGGGTACAGGCTGCTGTACACCCCTTCTGGTCTTAAGCTGGCCTACGGCCGCAACCTGCGGAGAAAGCTGGCTGCGGGCGATGAGGCCGCGGCAGTGGGCGATTGCTTCACTCTGGCGGATATCCCCCTGCACAGCCTGGATGTCTTGCGGCTGCGCGTGGCAGCCAATGGTCTGGCGCGCCTGCCCGCCTATCTGGAACAGGGGCGGAAGCGGGCGGCGCCAAGGTACTGCCAACTGGCCGCGCTGCCCGGCGTCTCGGTCATTGGCGATCGTCAGGGGGCGGACGGGACATGGCCTTTTTTCATGGTGCTCATGCCTTCCAAAGAGCAGCGGGACCGGGCGCTCCGTCAGCTCTGGCGCAGCGGCAAGGGGGTGTCCAAGCTCTTTGTCCACGCCTTGCAGGACTATGGGTTCCTGGCCCCGGTTCTCACCGGGCACCACCAGCCGGACTGTCCCCAGGCGCGCGATCTGGCGGACCGAATGCTCACCGTCTCCAACACCCATTGGCTGGATGATGAGACCTTTGTATGCATCGCCACAGCATTGAGGAAGAGCCTATGAGCCCGGACAGTCCGGCCACCTTCCGCAACCTGCTGGAGCCCCCGGCCTTGGCCGAATTGTTCATCCAGCATCCACCGCAGGGTTTTACCTGCCGCATGGACACCTTGGGCTTGCCGGTCTTCTCCACCACCTTTGATCTGCTGACCACCTTGGAGAGCGGCGCCCGCCGCCGGCTCACCAGCCTCCCTTTATTCAGCGCCTGGTCCAGGCTGTTGCGGATGCGCACCTGTTTTGTCGGGACCACCTTGACCGAATATGCGCCGCTGCCCCAAAATCTCAGCCCGGAAACCGTGATCAATAACCTGCTGGCCGAACATGGGCAAGGCCAGACCCTGACCATCGTGAAGGATCTGCCTGATCGTTCCCCTCTGCTGCCGAAAGAAGACAACGACTTTGCCGATGCCTTGGCCGCCCTGGCAGTGAATAAGGGGTTCATTGCCGTGGGGGGGCAGGCCCTGGCCCATGTGCGGATTGACTTTGCCGACATCGGCGAATATCTGGGCCGGCTTTCCGCTGGCCGGCGAAAAGATATGCGCCGCAAGCTGAGAAAGCGGCCGGAGCTGGCAGTGGAAATCTTGAGTATTGGGGAACCGCGTTTTTTTGATTTTGTATTTTTGGACCAACTGTACGCCATGTATCTGGCGGTGTTTGCCCAAAGCGAGATCCATTTCGATCTGCTTAGCCGGGAATTTTTCGCGACCCTGTTGCAGCGCCACGATATTGAAGGCGTGGTGTTCTTGTATTGGCACGAGAAGACGAATGCAAAAAGACTTGCCGGATACAATATCTGCCTGATCGAAAACAAAATGCTGATCGACAAGTATGTGGGTTTCACCTATCCGCTGGCGCGGGAGTTGAATCTCTACTTCATCAGTTGGATGTACAACCTGGAATTTGCCCTGGAACGCGGCCTGCATACCTACATCGCGGGCTGGACCGACCCGCAGGTCAAGGCGAGCCTGGGGGCCTCTTTCACCTTTACCCGGCACTTGGTGTGGGTCCGCAATCCCCTGCTGCGTTCCATTCTCCGCCCCTTGCGGCCCTTTTTCGAGTCCGACGGCCAAGTAGTGCGAGGGGCGGCATGAGCAAAAGCAAGGCCTCCGGCCAACCAACCAACCCCGGGCCCCCGCTGCCGCCATCGTCCCGGCCGGTGGTGTTAGATTTTGACGCCTCGGTCTTGCCTCTGTGCCCGGATGAAATCCGCATTCCTCTGGCCGATTGGCAGGAGGCGATCCGTTTCGGTTGCACCCGGCGCCGATATGCGGAGCTGGAAGCCCACCTGCAGGGGCTGATGATGCCGGAACATGGCTGCGTGTTCACCGGCAGCGGCGATTATCATCATCTTTCCCTGTATTTGCTTAAGTCGCTGGCTCAAAGCAAATCCCTGGCCCCAGCCTCCCTGGATGTGGTGGTCTGCGACAATCATCCCGACAACATGCGCTATCCCTTTGGCCTGCACTGCGGCTCCTGGGTGCGTCACGCCGCGGCCCTGGCCTGGGTACGGCAGATCCACGTCATCGGCATCACCTCGCCGGACATCACCCTTGCCCATGCCTGGGAAAATTACCTCTGGCCCTTTGTGCAAAAAAAACTCTTTTATTGGAGTGTGGGGCGCCGGGCCGCCTGGTTGGGGCTGCTGGGCCGAAGCGAATACAACCAGAGTTTCGGCTCGGCCGGAGAGTTGATGGCGGCTTTTGCGCCGGTGGTGCGGGCCAGCGACTGCCTGTACCTGTCCATCGACAAGGACGTGCTCAGTCCGGCCGTGGTGCGCACCACCTGGGACCAGGGCGTTTTTGGGTTGGAGCACCTCGATGCGCTGATCCAGGGTTGCGCCGGTAAACTGGTGGGGGCGGACATTACCGGGGATGTTTCCACCTATGCCTATGAAGGGCGCTTCAAGCGCCTTTTGAGCCGCCTGGACGGGCAACCCGACAAGCCAGTGAAGCCGGCATTGCGACAGGCTCAACAGGTTGTCAATGCCCACCTGTTAACCTTGCTGGATGGCGCCTTGTTGCCGCGCCGAACCGACCCTGTTGGCGAAAATCCACAGTAACTTGCCGGAACTTCAGCGGCTTCGCCCAGATGGAATTTGACAAAAACCGGGCATGAGTGTATAAAAACGCCAGTCTGCCCGGATGGCGGAACTGGTAGACGCAAGGGACTTAAAATCCCTCGGCCTCTGGCTGTACGAGTTCGATTCTCGTTCCGGGTACCAAAATAAAACAAGGGCTAACATCTTGAAATATAAAGATGTTAGCCCTTTTCTTTTCCCCCTCTTCTTTCCTGCCTTTTTGCTTTCTCGTACTCTTTTGTACTCTATTTTGACAAAAGAAATGGACCTATAGACACCAAATCCATACAAAATGACGAGGAACCAAAAAGTTGCGAGACAACAGCGGTGCAAAGCGGGAGCTGTATATACTGCTTTTCTCCCTTGTTACAAGATTCAACTCGACTCTATCAAAACAGATTTTTTACTTTGATTATGTTGAGTTTTTCGGCCTTCCCTTCAATTGCGGAAACAAAATTCTGAAAATGTGGAGTTGCATTATGCTCCTCAACCGCTTTTTCCGACGCCCATTCTTCAATGACAAAGAAATGGCCTGGGTGAGCTATATTCTCAGTAAAATCATACCGGTTGTTTCCAGGCTCGGAACGGCTACCTTCTACTAACTTCTGCAATACAGGAATGAGCCCATCCCTGTACTGCTGCTTAATTTCTATTTCTGCAATGATCTGAACCTTCTCCATGCCGCACCTCTCGTGTTAAAATTTTTCTATTATTTTCACGTAGTAACCAGAGCGTTGCTGCCTCACGAGTTTTTCACAGTAAAAGTTGCTGTTGCCACGGTGAATAAATAACTCAATCACCGAGAGCATTGGGAGCAAACTAGTGTACGATTTTCAGTATGGAAAAGATCGATACACGAAAATAAAATCAAGCGACCCAGTATGCGTTGCGCAAGCAGTTCCTCCGACTCCGCAAGCGTGGTTTTCCGAGACACACGCCAGCACGATCTGGCAGCGATATGTTCTCGGGGTGGCGCTGAAGCGATCAAGCCTGGCAAGCGAGGTCGCCGCCATGGAGCGCAACGGGTTCTGAGCGGAGATCAGGCAGCGGCGGTTCGCGACATGCTTGAGAGTATCTCCGCCCTGCGGAAAATTCTATGAGGCAGCAAACCCCTTCAGAAAGTCTTGGTTAAAGTGAGGACGATGCGGGTTCCATTCGTACCGTTGTCGACCGCATAATCCTGAAGACAGCGCAAGTTCGCCTGAAACGCCCAGGGCACATAGAGTATATTGAGCTCTGCGCCGGCGGCTTGGGCTCGCTTATGCTGATCGGCAATGATGCCGTACGCCAAGTTGCTGTTGCTGTCATCGGCAATCTGCCAATAGGATGCGCCAGCCAGGCCGGGACGGATCATCCAGTTGTTGACTTGAAACTCCTTGCCAAGGCCGTACTCAGCGACAAACTCGGTGCCGGGCCTGACGTTGGTATCTTTTTGTGTGCTATTGAACAGGACCCGGCCGAGGACACTGAGCGACCAGGTTTTTTGTTCGTCAAAATAATAGGTGGCGCCAGCGCTCACGCGCCCGGTCCAGTAGCCCATGCCGGGCGAAGTGGGTTCGCTGGCCCTGAATTGGCCAGTGGGGGCATCCACCGCCAATGTGAACGCAAAATCCCATTGAGGCAGATGCCAAGCCAGGCCAGGTTCGAACTCGAGGTCACCGACGGTGAAGGAATTGCTGTAGTTATCGTTGCCCACCGTGAGATCCGCGTCGATCAGGGGAACGATCACACTGTAGAACACATTGCCGCCCAAGATCTTGGTTTCTGTGACATGAATCAACCGCTGGACAGAGGCAAAGAGATTGAGATTGAATTTTCCCGGATTGAGGCCACCGCTGTTATTCCTGGACTCGGTCGGGTTGTACCAGATATTGTACATGCGGTAATACAAGCCCGGCGGCGGGACCGATGCCGCCTGCACCGCCTCAATGCCCCAAGTGTAATGCGATCCTGAGACTGCCGCCCACCCGGAATTAGGACAGCACCATCCTGCCAGCAACATCAGGCAGCCGACGATTCCGCTCATCCATTGTTTGTTCGTTAACATCGTTTACTCCTCCCTGTGTATTTTCGGTTGGATCAGGCCAAGCCACGTGTCCGTACCCGGTTCAAGAATTCTTGAAATCTGCTGCGAGGCAAAGGAGCAAAAAATCAGTCATTCTGAATAGCACTTGAAGAGCATCAGGGGCCCCTCTCCTCAGGGAACGCTTCCGCGAATCCGCTTGGAGGTTTGACGCCATGAAGAGAACATCCTGGCTTGATCTCCATGTATCCTTTGTTTTCGAAAGGGATCACCAACAGAGCAAGGTGGTCAGACGCAAGGCCCGTTCCGGCTTCCTGCATCGCCCCGCACCACTTGGCCGCTGCTGAGAAAGTGCGAAAATCCGGACACGCAAGGGCGCACGGTGTCCGCAAGTTCGGCTGTCCTGCTGATATGCCTTGTTTGCCGCGCTCCGTGCGCCTTGCTCTTCATCCCGTGTGGAGAGTGAATCAACACTTCCGTACAGTTATATGGATTAATGTATGTATGGCGTTACTATCCATTTCAGGCAATTATCTTTTTTCTTACCAAACACATCATAGCCTTGCAGAATGTCATTCAAAGGAGCTCTGTGCGTTTGCAGGAATTTCAAATTGATTTTTCCTTTCTTGATAAGATCTATCAACAGAGGGATGTGATTAGCCTGCACCAAACCCATACTGATATTAATATTCTTGATCCAATAGTCCTGCATTTTTACTACAATCGGTCGGGTAAATACACCGATAACCGAGACATTTCCACCAGGGCGCACTATATCTAAAGCTAATGATAAAGTAGGCTCAGCGCCAACCGCTTCAATAGCCACATCCGCTCCTCGGCCATCAGTCCAATCGCGTATCTTCTGTACGTTCGTATCAGCAGGGTTGAGCGTCAGATCAGCAAGCCCTTGCGCTTTGCAAACCTCTAACCTATGCGCATTGGTATCCACAGCAATAATCTGAGAAGGGCCCCATAATCTGGCGGAAGCCATAGCGCACATGCCAACCGGGCCCGAGCCCACAACCACTACGGAATCTCCGGGCCTGATCCTGCCTCTTTCCGCCCCGAAATACCCAGTGGAGAGAATATCCCCCACGAACAATAAATCTTCATCCGTTAATCCTTCAGGAATCTTATGCATACCCAGCGTGGCATGAGGCACCCGCACATACTCAGCCTGGCAGCCATCAATTTGATATCCAAAAATCCAACTGCCTGAAACACAATGAGAATACTCCTGTCGTACACAATAATAACATACACCGCATTGGGTTACGCATGAAACCGCCACCCGGTCCCCCACTTCAAACCCGTGCACCCTGGGACCCAATTCAACGATTTCACCGCAAAATTCATGGCCAATGATTGTCCCCGGTTTCATATCCGTAAGCCCTCCCGCCTGGATATGAATGTCGGTTCCACAAATCGTTGATGTGGTGACTTTGACAATCGCATCATCCCGCTCTATCATCTGCGGTATTGGCACATCATCCAGGCTGATGTGTTTGGGGCCATGATACACAACCGCTTTCATAGTGCTTTGATTCATTTTTAGATCCTCCAGCTTTTAAGAGAGTGGATTTTACGGCACGAGCCGCTTGTGCCGACCGCAAAAAAACAATTTTTTTGCGGTCGGCAC
>WRKE01000264.1 GCA_009778235.1 Pseudomonadota bacterium | reverse complement strand
AGCAACGGGCGGTCTGCGCTCGTTTCTTCCAGGCTGTGGGCAGCGGGCACCAGGGCGAGCTGGAAGAAGCGACGGTGGCCTTGCAGGATTTGCTCCGAGACCAGTTTGTCGAAATTGCCGAGGATCGTTTTTGGGCCGACACCAATGACGGCCACCCCGCCTGAAATGTATCCAGCCGCCCGCTTTCTCCTGATCAACTGTGCCAGCCCCTATTTTTTCTATATCCCCATGGGCTGTTTCGGCCTGTGCGATGCGCTTTCGCGGCAGGGCATTGTTGCCAGGATTTTTAATCCCGCCCTGTATCCGGAAGCTGAAGTGCCAAAACGGCTGCAGGCGGTACTTACCGAGTTTGCCCCCACCCATGTCGGGTTTGCCTGCCATTGGCAGGAGACGGTCCACGGTCTGCTGGCGGCCCTGACCATGGTCCGGGAATGGAATCCCACTATACCAACCCTGGCTGGCGGTTTCACCGCCTCCTATTTTGCCGAGGATCTGCTGCGTGCTGTCCCGGCGCTTGATTGGGTGGTGACCGGCGATCCGGAACAGCCGGTGGCCCAGCTACTTCAAGGGCGGACGCCGGCAGAAATCGCCAACCTGGTCCGGCGCGAGCAAGGCGTGATCCGGCGCAGCGAGCGCACCTGGCTGATCGGGCAACAGCAGCTTGATCAATTGGCCTTTGGTGATTGCTCCTATTTGATTGATGCTGAGCTGTATATTGAAAAAATCAACACCAAACTGGGGTTTCCGCTTCTGCTCGGCCGGGGCTGCGCCTTTGACTGTGCCTACTGCGGAGGCAGCCGCCATGCCTTTCGGCTCCATTCCGGGCGCACCCGGCCGGTCACCCGCTCGATTGCGGCCATCCTCGCCGATCTGCATCGGCTGGCGCCCTGGACCAGGATGCTCTATATCTGTTACGAAAACGATCTGGCCTTGGTCAAACACCTGTTTAAGGCCATTGCCGGCGATCCTCGCCTGCGGGGTCATTTTGTCCTGCACTACGGGGCCTGGCACCTGCTCGACGCCGAATTTTTGGCACTGTATCGCCAGGCCTTTGCCAGCGACCTGGCTTCGCCGATCATCGAGTTTTCACCGGAAGTGACCGATGATCGCCAGCGGGCAGCCATCAAGCGGGGCGTAACCTACAACCTTGCAGAGCTTTCCGCCAACATCCGCACCATCGCCAAGGCCTTTGACGGCCAGGTACGAATCGAGGTCTTTTTTAGCCGCTACCATCCCCTGCTCAGCGCAGCGGACCTTTCGCAGGAAGCCGGGGCCGTTTTTTTATTCGTCCACCAGATGGTGCGGCAGGGGCTGCCGGTTCAGGTGGGCAATGACCATCTCTCCACCGATGTCGCCAGCCGCTATTGGGAGGAGAGCCGGTCTCAATCCCGTGATTTTTCAGAGTTCATGGCACGTAAAACCCTGTTGGACCAGGGTCGGCTCTATCCCTTTCCAGTGGACAATCTCTGCCTGCTGATCCCCGACCATCTGGACCCAAGGTTTCTGGTCCGGCATGAGGCCCTGCTGCTGGTGCTTTCGCGGCTTTTGTATTGGTGCCGCGAACCGTTGCATATCCTTCTGGCCTGCCAGGGCGACCAATGGCTGGACCACCTGGCAGCGGTGATCGAGCCTTTGCTTACGGATCAGGCGGCGGCCTTTTTCGCCGAACCGCCGCTGGCGGCAGTGCTGGAGGGCCTGGGGCGGCGTCTGGCCGCAAGCGATCCGCCGGGGCCGCCGTTTTTGGCCGATTTGATCCGCTTTGGCGTAAAAAAATTGGCTTGGTCCAGCCGTCCCGCCGACGTGCCCCCTTCCCCTGGGGACCCCGTCCAAGCCTGTCTGAAGCTCGACCAGGAGCGGATTACCATCCACGAGCATGACTACCTTGATTTGCCCGCTTTTTTGCAACGCCTTGCGGAGTGCAATTGTCATCCACCCTATCAACGCACGGTCTGCCTTTTTTTGGCGCGCGAGATCGTGACCATGCCCCACGCCGTGTACCGGGACAGCTTGCGGCGGTTTGAGCAGCCCTCCACCCTTGAGGCCTACCGCCGGGCTGTCGGCCAGTTGACGCACATCGATCCGGAACAGCATGACCTCCTTCTGGCCCGGCTGCTTGAAGAAGGGGTGCTCCTCCCGGTCCCGTGACCATGAACGGGGGTGTCGTGGGCCGGGCCTTTGCCAAAGATACCGGTTTGCCGCAGTTGGCAAGCCGGGTTAAATATGCTATTCATCGATTTGTCTAAGTATTTTCCCCTGCAGCATCCAAGGACGCGTCAGATCGCTCCCCGTGAGCGATGCAACCGGCCGGCTGGTTGGGAGACCGAAGGTCATGGGTTGTTGACCCATGCGGGGGTTCGTTACCATGGCGGGGGCCGCCCCGCTTTTCGAACGGGTGAAACATGCTCAAGGCGCTGCGCAAGGTATTGATCGGCAAATGGTTTGTGGTTGCGATGGTTCTGGTGTCGCTCTATGCGCTGGCAGGTTTCTTTGCCCTGCCCTTGGTGCTGAGCCGGTACCTGCCCCATTATGCGGAGCAGACCTGGCACCTCCAGGCAGAGGTGGAGTCGATCCACCTCAATCCTTTCCTCCTGACCGTTGAAATCAACGGCTTGAGTCTGCGGCAGGAGAATGGACAACCCCTGCTGTCCTTTGCCCGCTTTTTTGTTGACCTGGAACTAGAAAGCGTGTGGCGAAGGGCGATCGTGCTCCGGGAAGTGACCCTGGTCAAGCCGGTGGTTGATCTGGAAATCGAGCCCGACGGTACCTTGAGTCTCATGCGGCTTGCCCCTGCCAATCCACCGGAAGCCGCCCCGCCTGCCCCTTCGCCCTCCTCCCCACCCCTGCCATTTCTCCTGTACCAGCTCGACATTCAGGAGGCGGCGCTGCACCTGACCGATAAACGGCCCGCCACCCCGGCTGTTTTCACCCTTGCCGACCTCAACCTCGACCTCCGCAATTGCTCCACCCTGCCGGACCAGGCCGCCACCTACAAGTTGGCCGCCACCATTGCGGATCAAGGCACGGTGCAGGCCGAGGGAGAATTTTCGCTCCTTACCCTGCGTTCACAGGGCAACCTGACCTTCAAAGCCATCGACCTGGCCAATCTGTGGCGGTTTGCCCCGGACAACTTGAACAAGAGCCGGCTGGACGGCAGCGTCGATCTGGCCCTGGCCTATGAGGTGGACGCGAGTTCGGCAACTCGTCTGGCCTTGACCGATGTGCATCTGGCGGCTGCCGGTCTGGCCTTGAAGTTTTCGGAGGCAGGGAAGGGGGCCGGTGCGGCCGAAGGGCAAGATCGTTTGGTGCCTGCCCAGGTGGCGATGAATAGCCTTGATTTTCGCCTGCAGGCGCAGCTTGAACTGGGCAAGGAGGCGCCCGCGGTGTCGCTGACGAAGATGACGGCTCAGGCCAAGGGTCTCAAGGTGGCCGGCATTGATGCCAAGGAGCCGCTGTTCGCCACGGACAGCCTGGCGATTGAAGGCGGAGGCTTTGACCTGCAGGGGCAGAAAGTAAGCGTCGACCGGATCGTGCTTTTGGGCGGCCAGGCCGATGTGGTCCGCGAGGCCGACGGCAGCTTCGGCTGGCAGCGGCTCGGCCAGGAGGGCAAGACCGGGGAGCCGCCCAAAGTCCAGAAGCCCGGGACGGCGAAGAAAGCTGCTGGGCCGGCGGTCGCGAAGAAGGCCGCCGCCAAGTCGGCCAAAGGACAGAAGCCCGCGTCGGCAAAGAAAGCTGCTGCCAAGTTGGCCAAAGGACAGAAGCCCGAATCCGAGAAGCAAGCCATTGTTGAGCCGGCAACCGAGGAGAAGGCAGCCGTTGATCCGGCAATCGCGAAGCAAGCCGCCGCCGAGCCACCAGCCACCAAGAAGGCCGCCGCTGAACCGGCATCGGCCTGGAAGGCGCTGGTCAAGTCCTTTGAAGTTGAACAGTTCCGGATCCGGTTCACCGATTTGACCACCGGGGCGGATAAGCCGGTGGTCAATATCCGCGATGTCAAGGTCAAACTGACCGGGATCGACGGCAGCTCGCCCATGGGCTTTGCCGTCGGGTTTCAGGCGGAGCAGGGCGGGAGCGCGACCTTCAATGGCACGGTGCATCCAATGATACCGGCGGTGGAGGTCGAGATCGATATCCGCGCCTTGGCGCTGATGTCACTGCAGCCCTATCTTGAACCGTTCGTGCGGCTGAAAATGCCGTCGGCCCTGGTGTCGGCCCGCGGTCGCCTGGGTTACGGGCTGCCGAACATGGCGGCCCAGGCCAGCTATGAGGGGAGCTTCGTTGTCGACAAGCTGCGCTTGGTCGATGCGGCCACGGATAAACCCTACCTGGGCTGGGAGGCGCTCAAGGTACCGAAATTCCGGCTGACCCTGGAACCCACCCGGCTGGAAACGCAGGAAATTACAATCGTCAAGCCGGTCAGCACCATCATCATCAACCAGGACAAGAGCCTCAACCTGGCCCAGGTGATCAAGGAGCAGCCTGCCGGCAACCCCAACGAACCAGCGCGGCCGGCCCCGAAGAGAGCCGGGTCGGCATCAAACCAGGAGGGGTTGAGCTATCGAATCGACAAGATTCGGATCGAGGGCGGCGACTTGGTCTTTGCCGATTTCAGCCTGCAGCCCCAGTTCAAGACCCGCATTCACGACCTCGGCGGCACGGTGCTCGGGCTCGCTTCGGCGGAGGATAAGCAGGCCAAGGTGCAACTGGATGGGCGGATCGATGAGCTGGGGACCGCGAAGATCAACGGCGTGCTTGATCCCAATAATTTTGCCAAGGCCTCGGAGTTGAACCTGGTCTTTCGCAATCTGGAGATGAAAAACCTGTCGCCCTATTCTGGCAGATTTGCCGGGCGGCTGATCAAGAGCGGCAAGATCTCCGCTGATCTCGGTTATACGCTCCAGGACCACAAAATGACCGGGAACAACAAGATCATGATCGACAACCTGGTCCTGGGCGACAAGGTGGAAACCCCTGATGCGGCTAACCTGCCCCTAGACCTGGCGATTGCCCTGCTCAGGGATGCCAACGGCCGGATTGATATCGGTCTGCCGGTGACCGGCGACCTGAACGACCCGCAGTTCAGCATCGGCGCGCTGGTCTGGAAGGTGTTGACCAATGTGATCACCAAAGCGGTGGCATCGCCATTTTTGGCCTTGGGAAGCCTGCTCGGTGGCAATGAGGAGCAGTTCGAGGTGGTGGCATTCACGCCCGGAAGCCATGACCTGGCGCCGGTCGAACAGGACCGGCTGCTCAAGCTGGCTTCGGCCCTTGACCAACGGCCAGACCTCAAACTGGTTGTCCAGGGGCGCTACAGTCCTGAAATCGATGGTCTGGAGCTGCGGGAAAGGAGTGTCCGCCGGGCGGTGATTGTTGCCCAAGGCGACAAGCCCGGTCCGGAAGATGCCCCGGAATTGCTCGATTTTTCTGATGGTGCCACCCAAGATGGATTGGAAAAACTGTATGGAAAACGGTTGGGCAAGGATACCCTGGCTGCGCTGGACAAGCAGATCGAAACCGGAGAGATCACGCCCAGGATGCCGGCATGGTCAGCGGATAGCCCTCGTAAGCAAGCCGGCATAGCCGCGAAAATGATCGGTGGCCTGAGCCTCTACAAGGTGATCCCCGGCGGCAGGAGTCCCGAACAAGCAGCGCTCCGGGCCGGAGAGCTGTATATGCGCCTGGTTGAGCAGGAGCAGGTGAGTGACGAGGCACTGCGCCGCTTGGCGCAACAACGCGCCGCAACAGCCATCGCCTTTTTGGAGAGTCAGAAGCGGATTCCCAAGGAGCGGGTCGGCAGCAGAGAGCCGGAACCGCTGGCCGAAGGAGAGCAGCCGGCAATCACCCTTTCCCTCGATGTTTTATAAAATTATTTCGACACCGGCAGATAAGGTTGGTGGGCGCGTTTTGTTGCAATGGCTTGACCCGGCCAGCAAGGGTGATAGAACGAATTTCTCGGTCCACATAAATTTGAGTATTTTATTCGTCCGCAGAAAAGGTTCAAATCCCCGCCTTTCAGGCGGGTAGCATTCTGCTGGAGCATTGTAACAATGACTGCGTCATTTCGAACCGCTGGAAGAAATCTGCACAGGGGGAAAAACAAAAAGGCAGGGCCATTTGGCCCTGCCTTTTATCTTGCTGATTGGTAAGAAGCGATCAGTCCTTTTTTTCTTCCTGATGCTCAATGGTGGTGGGCGCAGGATCGTCGCTCATCGATTTCTTGAAGGCCTTGATGCTCTTGGCCAGGCCCTCACCGAGTTCGGGCAGTTTTCCCGGTCCCCAGATAATCATGACGATGACCAGGATAACCAGAAGATGCATGGGTTGAAAAAGACCTGAGAACATGGCAGGAACCTCCAAGGTTGAACTATGAGAGTCTACGCTAACCCTTTCTGTTTCTTTTGTCAATAAGTCCTAGTCGGTTCGTAGGATATCAGGGGCGAGGACAATGGGGTATCCGACAAGGTGGCAGTCCTGTCGCCCTGATTTCAATCTCCCGCTCTCTATTTCCTGTTCCTTGGGCCCGGCATGCCAAGCAGGGCCAGGGCCAGCAGGATCAAAGCAATGCCGCCGCCTTCGGCATGGTTGGGTCTTTCGTTCAGCAACCACCAGGCCCACAGTACACTCATCACCGGAATCATCAAGGTTGAAATCCCTGCTATGCCGGCCGGTAAGGTGCGCAGGATGAACAGCCACAAGGTCCAGCCCAGCGCTGTGGCCAGAACCGCGTTATAGGCCAGGGCCAGCAGCATGTACGACGACCAGACGATCGGGGTGTGGTGGGTGGCGATGGCCAGGATCGACAACATCAGCGTACCGAGCAGCATCTGCCAGGTCACCAGACTCAGCAAATCGACGGTCTGGTGGCGGAAGGCCCGCTTGGCGATGACCGCCGATGCCGCCCATGACAGGCCCGAGGCCGTTGCCAACAACGAACTCGACAACGAACCATGCCATTGCCACGGTTGCACCACCAGCACTAGGCCGAATGCCGCCACCATCGCGGCGAGGTACTGGGGCACGGTCGGTTTTTCGTGCAGAAACAAGATCGTCAGCAGGATCATCCAGAAGGGCATGGTATAGACCAACACCGCGGTTTTACCGACATCGCCCGATACCAGCGCCAGTTGCGACAGCACGGTCATGCCCACGGTCTGGAATAGACTGATCCACAGCACCGGACGCCACGGCGGCGGTTGCAGCGGGCGACCGAGCAACGGCAACAGCGCTACCAGCAGCAGCGTGCCCAGCGCACAACGCAGGGCCGTGAAATCGAGCGCTCCCACGTATCGTAGCACCGATTTGGTCACCACCCAATTGTAGCTCCAGATCAGTGCCAGCACGATCAGCGCCAGGCCGGCCAAAATTTTATTATTCTGTTTCAAGGGTGATGATGGATTGTAGCTTGCCCTCCTTGGGGCGGTTTACCTGGAAAGGGCATAAGGCCCAAAGGAGGCGCGGGCGATATGCGAGTGGCTGGCAGAGGAACATAATGCCGTTTGCCTGTCAAGCAAGAGGGGATTTGTGCCGTTGGACTTGGTTTGGGCAAAACGGCATTTCGCTTGGCGGGAAATCTCCGGTGATGGCGAGAGAATGACCCATAAAACCGGAAGGCTGCTGATTGGCAGCGCCTCCCTCAAGTACAAAAACACATTACACCGGACAGCGCAGGACAAGGTGAGTGATTTCCGTCGGAACGCCCAAGCGTACCGGGCACGCAAGCCACGAGCCGGCACCGGGACTGACATACAGCCGCATCTTGTCCACTTGGTACCAGCCGGACAAAAAGCCTTGGTTCATTAGGGCTACCAGTTGGTTCAGGCCTAGAATCTGGCCGCCGTGGGTGTGGCCGGAGAGCTGCAAGTCCACCCCAGCCCTGGCGTTTTTAGGCGCGTTGCGGGGACGATGGTCCAGGAGAATGCGCACCGCACCCTCGGGCGCTCCGGCCAGTGCCTGGGTAAGGTCCGGTCCGGGCAGGAAGAAGCGCTCGGCCACCACATCGGTCACCCCGGCCAACACCAGCTCCTGGCCGCGTATCTTGAGCACCGCATGACTGTTGGGCAGCATGGTCAGACCCAGTAAGGGGAAGGTCCGCATCCAGGCCGCATAGTCGCTGTAATATTCATGGTTGCCCGGACAGCCAAATACCCCGTACCGAGCCCGCAGATCCTTGAGCGGGGCGATACTCGTCGCCCTGTACTCCGGCATGCCATCCACCAGGTCGCCGGTGCATAGAATCAGGTCCGGCGAAAGTCCATTAACCACATCTACCACTGCCCTGATCTTCTGTGCTTCCAATAGCGGACCGATGTGCAGATCACTGATCTGGACCAGGCGCAACCCATCCAATTCCTTTGGCAATCTCGCTAACCGCACCTCCATATGGCGCACGCCCGGTGAAGCCTGCCCCTGCCGCAGGCCGTAAGCCGCCGGAATCATCGCCGCGGCGGCGATCATGGCCTGCCGTCTGGTATGCGAAAAGGGAGGAGCAACCTGTTGCTTCATCCCTTGGATCAGCCGCAGCAGCCACCAGAACCCATCTTTGATCACTAGCAGTACACACCAAAAAAGCAGGGAGACAAAACCCCAATCCAACCCCAGTAACACCGGTACTGGCAGTTCCGGTGAAGACAAGCTGCCAAAGGCGTAGCGAAAAAAAAGATGTTGCTGTGACACCAGCAACAGCGGGATTGCCGCCAGCAGTTTGATTTTTCCGGCTACTGGCCAAGGGAGGATCAGCCTGACCAGCAGGTAGGCGAACATCACCCCGGCCAGCACATGGATCGCCACGCTCAATTGCATCATCATATGAGTTCTTCTTATATCGGCCCTGGGGCGGCCCAAACAAAAAGGGCCTTGCGGTGTTATCCGTAAGGCCCTGATTTTATTGGTGGAGCTAACCGGGATCGAACCGGTGACCTCTTGAATGCCATTCAAGCGCTCTCCCAGCTGAGCTATAGCCCCAAAATTTACGGTGGCACTTACCATGCTTTGGAGGCGGCTGTCAAGTTTTTCTCAATTCTTTTTCAGCTCTTTGCCATATCGATTGCCAAGAGTTGCCTCTGCTGGTAATGTAGCCCGATTTCTCGTTGCGGCGATATCAATGCGTTAACAACCCAGTTACCCAATCCTTCCGCGAACCGTGCCCGCGCAGATAACATACAGAATTCAATATAGGTGATATCGGATGTTTTCTCCGTTCAATTTTCTTTTTGGTTGGCTTTCCAATGATTTGGCTATTGATTTAGGAACCGCGAACACGGTGCTGTACGTCAAGGGCAAGGGGATCGTGCTGCGGGAGCCTTCAGTGGTTGCGGTCCGCAAGGACGGACGCGGCAGCCGGGTACTGGCCGTGGGCAGAGAGGCCAAGGAGATGTTGGGCCGTACCCCCGGCAACATCGTGGCCATCCGGCCCATGAAAGACGGCGTCATCGCCGATTTCGAAGTCACCGAGGCCATGATCCGTTATTTCATCAACAAGGTGCACAAACGCCGCACCTTGGTCTATCCCCGGATCATTATTTCCGTGCCCTCGGGCATCACCCAGGTGGAGAAGCGGGCGGTCCGCGATACCGCCGAATCGGCCGGCGCCCGCGAAGTCTACCTGATCGAGGAACCAATGGCCGCCGCCATCGGCGCCGATTTGCCGATCACCGAACCGACCGCCAACATGATCGTCGATATCGGCGGCGGCACAACTGAGGTGGCGGTCATCTCGCTGGCCGGTATAGTCTATGCCAAGTCGGTCCGAGTTGCCGGCGACAAGATGGACGATGCCATTCTCCAGTACATCAAGAGAAAGCACAATCTGGCCATCGGCGAGCGCACGGCCGAGGAGATCAAGACCACCATCGGCAACGTCCTGCCCGAGGAGCCCTACGAGACCATGGACATCAAGGGACGTGACCTGGTGGCCGGCATTCCCAAGACCCTGACCATCACCTCCAAGGAGATTCAGGCGGCCATAGCCGAGCAGGTCGACGTGATTGTCGATGCGGTGCGAGTGGCCCTGGAGCAAACCCCCCCCGAACTGTCTGCTGACATCGTTGACCAGGGTATTGTCCTCACCGGCGGGGGCGCTTTGCTCAAAAACC